>JAPKCZ010000159.1 GCA_028822745.1 Kiritimatiellia bacterium
GGGTGCATACGCCTGCGTGCTGCTGACGTCGATCACCTGGTTCATCCTGTTTGCCAAGTCTGGCTTCGGCAAGAGCTACCTGTTGCTCACGGATTTGAAGCTCATGCCGGCGACACTCACCTTTACCGTGTCCGTCGCGAGTCTCGTGCTTGTCTCTCTGTTCACCAAGCCGCCCAGTGAAAAGACCATTAAACGATTCTTCATGGAGACCTGATGTCAACGACACTCGATCAACATATGTGTGAGATCCTAGACTGGCACTTCAGTCCGGAGACGGGAACCCCTTTCTGGCTGGGTTGGGCGAAAGCCGCGGGCGGGGGCGGCAGGCTTCAATCCGCGCGACGTGGGTGAGGGCGAGTTCCTGACGTTGTATAACGAAGTTCTCTAATTATGTTAAACGACGCACGCGCATTATGACCTCACCATCAGACAATCTACGATGGCCGCTGAATCGCTTCTGCGAACGAGCTGGCCAACGCCCGGAAGTGACGCCGCTGACGGGTCAACAAGTACCCGGGCCTTACTCTGAAATACGGGTTCAACGATATGACGCCAACCCTGGAGCGTTATTACGAGGACACGGGGCACGCACATGCGCGGCCCTTGATGCCACCCCCGCCCACGACGAAGTGAAATGGCTGAAACTGGAATTTTGAAAAGGAGAAGATAATGAATAAGATAGTTGTCAATACGGATACGGGTAAGCACAAGATCGACCGGCATATTTACGGTCATTTTTCCGAGCATCTCGGACGCTGCATTTATGATGGATACTGGGTTGGTGAGGATTCTCCCGTCCCGAATGAACGTGGGATCCGGAAAGATATCGTCAAGGCACTCAAGAAGGCAAAGACACCCAATATGCGCTGGCCCGGCGGCTGCTTTGCCGACGAATATCACTGGAAGGACGGCATCGGCCCGCGCGAAGAACGCCCCACCATGATCAATACCCACTGGGGTGGCGTCACGGAAAACAACCACTTTGGCACACACGAATTTCTCGACCTCTGCGAGCAGATCGGCTGCGAACCCTACATCTGCGGGAATGTCGGTAGCGGCACGGTTCAGGAAATGTCGCAATGGGTAGAATACGTCAACTTCGACGGCGTCTCGCCGATGGCGGACCTGCGCCGCAAGAACGGGCGCGATAAGCCGTGGAACGTGAAGTATTGGGGCGTCGGCAACGAAAACTGGGGCTGCGGCGGCGATATGCGTCCCGAGTACTATGCCGACCTCATGCGCCGCTACGGGTGTTACTGCCGCAACTATCCCAACCAGAAGCTGTACAAGATCGCCTGCGGCGCTAGCGGTGCGGACTACGAATGGACCGATGTACTCATGCGCCAGGCGGGCGGCAAGATGGATGGTCTCGCGTTGCATTACTACTGCGGGTCAGGCAAGGAGTCCTTTTCCGCCACGCAGTTCAAGGAGTGTGACTGGTTCGACCTGCTCAAGAAGGCACTCTTCATGGACGAACTTCTGGTTAAACACGGGGCGATTATGGATCGGCACGACCCAGAGAAGCGTGTCGCCATGATCGTCGACGAATGGGGCACCTGGCATCATGTTGAGCCGGGCACGAATCCAGGATTCCTCTACCAGCAGAACAGTCTGCGCGACGCGCTGGTCGCCGCCGTGAATCTGGACATATTCAACCGCCACTGTGAACGTCTGCGCATGTGCAACATCGCACAGACCGTCAATGTGCTTCAAGCCATGATCCTCACCGAAGGCGAGAAGATGATTCTCACCCCGACCTACCATGTCTTTGAGATGTATGCGGTGCATCAGGATGCCACGCTGCTACCCATGGATATCGAAACCGAGCAGTACACGTTCGGCGATGAGTCCATCCCGGCGGTCAGCGGCTCAGCGTCCCTCGACAGCGCCGGCAAGGTCCACATCACCCTCTCCAACACGAACCCGAAGAAGGCGGTGGATGTGTCTATCGATGTGCGCGGATTAAAGGTGGCCAAGGTCAGCGGTCGGATATTGACCGCTCCGAAGATGACCGCGCATAACACGTTCACGAAGGCAGACGCGGTAAAGCCAGAGAAGTTCACCGGCACCCGGCGTAGGGGCAACACGCTCTCGGTCAAGATGCCGTCGAAATCAGTGGTCGTCCTGGAACTTTCCTGAAAAGGAACAAATAGATTATGCATGAATCGGGATGCAAAGGCTGCAGCGCCAGTGTCAGGCTGAAGCAGAGCGAGGTAGAGAGGATTCTCGCGGACTATCTCCGCGAGAATCCTGCCCCGCTCGTTTCCGATGCGACGTATGCCGCTCGGCTACGCGCGTGTCGGGATTGCAGCAAACTGCAATACGGCACCACCTGCAGCCACTGTGGCTGCCTGGTTCAGGTGATGGCCAAACTCAGAGACAAACGCTGCCCTTCGCCACAGGCGCCGGCGTGGTGACAGAGGCCAGGGCGGGCCACATATAGCGCTGAAAGCGCAGTCTATACCAACCCTTGCTGCTCTCCGCGCTGTACCTCACTCCCGCGGGAAAATCGAAACTTGGAGTGCGGCGGCAGAGGCGAGGAACGAGCCCGGCAGCCTGTCCGCACTCCAAATGCCCTTCAGCGCGATCTAGGGTCCCGGCAGTTCCTTAAGTTGACGCGAATGCGCTCCGCGGGAGGGTGGTGAAATTTTTCGTACGTCTTTGGGATGCTACTGGGGTCACCTCTCGCGTCTAACTACACGCCTGCGGGCAACCGGGCCTCCAAGCCCACGGGCCCATACGGATCGCTCTCGCCGGCCTGCTGATACCAGTACGCGGTGCAGTGGTAAAGCAACGGCCAATGGTTCGGATGGTACTTCTCGATGCACGCTTCAAACGATTCGCCGAACGGGACATTGTCGGCAATCTGGAAACGGTTCTGCGACACGTGGCCCATGCAATTGTCGCGGCAGAGGGGCAGATTCTGGAACGCACTGCTGAACTCCTGCGGAAACATCGCCGCCCACGCATAGCCAAAGTAGTCCTCGCTGCCCGTGCCGAATGTCGATGGGAATTTCTCGCCATCGACAAAAAACTTCTCGTCGCCCTCGCCCCACCACCAACGGTGCATAATATCGAGATACTTCGTCACGTTTTCCCCATACCCGTCGAAATCCGCCATCGTCCTTGGCTCCGCGCGGCCAAACGCATTGGGGTTCCACACCTGTAAATTCACGCCGCAAAATCGACCCGCGCCGGTCGTGATCAGCATCGGCCAATCGGGGTAGCGGTCGCCCTTGAGATACCGCTCAGGGTCGCGATCGCAAAACGCATCGCCATGCCATTTAGCGTGGAACCGCAACAGGTCGCCCGCGGGCTGAGTGAGTGGCTCGGACGCGATGCGAAAGTCAATCATCCGGTCGTCGTCGCCATCGTTGGCGATGACAATGCGTGCGCCGTCCGCGAAGGGCATGTACCACTTGGCGTAACAGCCATCTTGGGTGATCCCCATCGGCAACGACGCGTATCGGTTGAGCCCTGGGCCCGAACCGAAGAAATCGCCCAGCGGCGCCCACACGCTCGGACCCGGCTCGCCGTCCCAGTAGATCGAAATCGTCAACTCCCGTAGCACGTGCCTCGGATCGCCACCACGCAGATGCACATGCGCCCACAGGTCCGTGATGGCCCCGGAGCCCGCTGCGTCGAACACGGCCACCGATTTACCGGCGGGAATGACGAGCTGTTGGTCGGTGGACGGCTGAACGGCGCGCTGGGCGAGCGTGTGGTTTGCCTTAGCCAGTGCGTCTTTCGTCGCGTCATCAAACGCACCGGTGAAACTTGGAACAACCGTGCCTGGCGCAAAGGTGGTATGCGTAATCTGATAAAACATGCCCCACCCTTCACACATCACGACCTTGCACGACTCGGCAAATGCAATCGGAATATAGCTGTTCTGCCCCCGCGACAACTCATGCACCAGCTCCGGATAGGCGAACATTCCCTCGCGATTGTTGAAGTAGTCCGCAAAAGGCATATCGAGCGCCGGCGTGTCGCTGCCGTCGATGGTGATCTGAATGTGCCCCTGTTCCGGCTTGGCCGACCACACCCGCCAGATCACCCCCGGGCCTTCCAGCTCGGCCACAACGGTGTCCGCGCCTTCCATGCGAATCATGCCGCTGCCATCGGCGTTCGCGCCCCAGTCGATGTAGGTGTCCGTCGCGGGGTCATACTGCGCGTTGCGATCGAAGCTTGTGGCGTTTCCGCTACGCTCCCCCGCTTCGGGGACCGACGCTAGCCGCTGCAAGTCATACAAACGCGAAATCAGTTCTGGATAGGTCATCAAAGCTCCTTGCTTGTTTTGTGATGCACACAGGCACACAGAGAGGTCACGTCTCGCTCGTTATCCCAACGTCCACTGGCGTACGTGTCGGAAGTCTTGTTCGGCTACTGTCCCTTTCCAAAATCCGGGTTTGGCTGAGGAATCTTCGCTTCGACGTCTTGCCGCCATTGCCACAAGGTTGCTTTCATATCCTGAGCGAGTTCCAGTTCTTCCTGGGACAGGTCGTGTTTCTCGCCGGGATCCTTTTCTAGATCGTACAATTCAATACGATTGTCTTCAAAGAATTCTATCAGTTTGTAGTTCCCCATTCTAACGGAGGAGCCGGGAGTGCCGCCTTGGTTGCCATAGTGAGGGTAGTGCCAGAAAATGGCTTTCCTCGGCAATTCATCGCCACCCTTCAGTAGTGGAACCAAACTGACACCATCACAGTGTTGCTCGGGGATCAAGTCCAACCGAGCCGCCTCCAGAAGCGTCGGATAGAAGTCGGGAGTGGTAACCGGAACGGTACAAATGCTTCCGGGGGCGACGACATCAGTCCATTTGACAAGCAGCGGTTCGCGTGTGCCGCCTTCATACATCCATCCTTTGCCTTCTGCCAACGGCGCATTGCAGGTAGGCGAGGATTCCGCGGTAGCAAGCCCACCATTGTCTGATGTAAAGATGACGATGGTATTGTCCGCCTTGCCGGATTCCTCAAGGGCGTCCAACAGCCGGCCCACATTTTCGTCGAGACTTTCAATCATGGCTGCATAAACGGGGTCAGATTGTAGCAGACGGCGGCGAATCCGTTTGTGCTTCATCTTTTCAGTGGGGAAAGGCTCGCCTTCCTCGAAAGTGTCTTGCTTGTGAAGCCCCATGGCCTCGGCTTTCGCCTTGTACTTACGTATCTTTTCAGGCTTGGCTTCGATCGGCTCGTGCACGCTGTAGTACCACATGTTTAGAAAGAAAGGGGCGGCATTGTCCTTGCGGATCAAGTCGATAGCCCGGTCAGTCAGGTAGTCCGTTAAATATGTGCCATCGGGCACCGCTGCGTCTTGGAGCGGGGGAATTGTCCACGGGCTGAAGTACCCTCCGCCATAGGGAGCACCAACCTCACATCCGCCGATGTTGACGTCGAATCCGTGATCCTGCGGCAAATATCCGCTTCCGCCCAAGTGCCACTTTCCAATGTGCCAGGTCGAGTAGCCATTGTCCTTTAGTGCGGTTGCCAACGTGTATTCGCAACGCGGCAACTGCTTGATGTAGGGCACATCGACAAGTCGGCCCTTGACTGGATGACTTTTCCCTCCCCAGTCAATGAAGTCCGTGATCCCGACTGTGGCCGGGTATTTCCCGGTTAAGACGCTGGCCCGCGTCGGGCTGCATACAGGACACGATGCATAGGCGTTGGTGAACCGCATTCCTTCAGCGGCGAGACGGTCGATATTCGGTGTTTCGTAGAAAGGACTGCCGGTGCAGCTCAGGTCCT
>JAPKCZ010000160.1 GCA_028822745.1 Kiritimatiellia bacterium
CCCGGCATCAAAAAATCCATGATGGACCACAAATCAGAAACACTGTTTTCGACCGGTGTGCCGGACAGTACCAGCTTATGTATGGAGCGTAACTGTTTGGCTGCTTTGGCGTTCTGGGTGGAGTGATTTTTGATGTGTTGTGCTTCGTCGAGAACGATAGCCGCAAATTCCATTTTCAGAAAACGTTCAAGGTCGCGTCGGATCAGGGCATACGATGTGACGATGATGTCCGCATCTGGTACGTCGTCCCACTTCTTATGACGGTCGGGTCCAGAGAGCAGTAATACGCTACGGTGTGGGGTAAATTGTTTGGCCTCGGCTTCCCAGTTTTCAACGATACTGGTTGGGCACACGATCAGTGCCGGGCGTCCCCGAGCGTCGGGCGTGTTACGTTTTAGATCGAGCCAGACAAGGGTTTGAAGCGTTTTGCCTAATCCCATTTCATCAGCAAGAATTCCTGAGAAGTTGTTCTTTTCCAGGAAACGCAACCAGTTGACGCCTTCCTGTTGGTAGGGGCGCAATGTGGCCTTCACCTTGGATGATATTTGCACGGGTTCCACCGTCGAGGCGCGATTTCCTTGCGCTGCGCGCTGGCGCCATGCAGGGAGGTCCTCGACGTCGACACCGTCCAACGTATCCAGAGAGGACTGTACGAAGCCGGCGTGCAGATTAGACAGGCGGAAACAGCCGGGTTGGGAGGCTTCGCCGGAGGCGCAATCTTCGAAGACGTCTTGCATGCCGCGGATGGCGTCAGCGTCGAGCAGTAACGTCCGTCCGTTGTGCTCGACAAAGTTTTCGCCTTTCAACAGGGCGCGTTGGACCTCGGCTTGTGACAGACTTGCACCATCGGATGCTTCAATGTCGAGCCCAACTTCAAACCAACCGTTGTCACGACCTTCGTGAATATGAACCACCGGCGTTGCGGACTCCATCTCGTCCATTAAGGGCGCAACGCGTCCTTCAAGGTCCACACGCCAACCGCGTCGGCACAAAGCGGGAAATCCGCTCCCGAGGAAGTTTAGGACCTCACGCCGGCCGACAATACTTTCGAGGGCCTCGCCGTGTTCGCCTGCCATGCCGAGCGCGCCGATGTCGGTTAGTGCCTGTTGTTCTGCTGCAGGGTTCCGGACCGTGTAGCGAAGCAAATCCTCTTCGTCCGGAATCGCAAAGTGTTCGCGCGCATCCTTTTTGCCAGCCGTCAACACGACGTCGCCGTAATCGGCCTGCAATGTTGCACTTAAGGATGCCGCGCTGCCGCGTACGGTCAGGTGAAAGCGTGGTTGCGCTGCTTCAATGGTAAGCAGATCCTCGGTGACCTCGGATTCGATCGGTGCGTACTGCCTGAGCAGTGGCAGTTCTTGTTTAAGAAAACGAATGACGTCTTGGCGGCTGAGAATGATGGGCTCGGCATAGATACCGTGATAGGGCAGCGGCAGTAGATTCGCTAAGGGCCAGACCTGGCCATCGCCGGCCACCCAACCCGCGGAATCGGCGACGAGGTGATGGGGGAATTCGCCCGCTTTGGTGAAAGGCACTTCCGTGTGTGCAATCAGAATGAGTTCGCCGTTTTCATGGTCTAGATCAATTCGAATTCGTGTGGACATCGGTGTCTGGCTAATCACCAGCGAGGTGCCGTCGGGTAGGCCGATGTCCTTGCCGGGGGCGACCTGAAATACATTTGCGAGATCGGCGAGTTTCAGCTCTATGTGATCTTTGATTGGGCCTTCGCATATGTCCTCAAGCACGTAGAGTAAGGCTTCGTCGATACGCGAAAAGGTAAAGGGGACGTCGCGCGGCGCATTTTCCGCAGTGAATGTGTGACCGCTTGATGTCACGTGACAAAGAAGTGAAAGCGGTTGTCCTAGAGCTGTCTGTTTCCAATCTTTGCCGAGGCTGAGCTCTAGGCTGCAGGGCTTTGCGCCGTCCGTGTCGGCGGAAACACGCTGAATGTAGTCCGACTCGCTGATGGCGGCGATTCTTGAAGCGCGTCTTCGTTCTTCTTGATATTTCGCTTCACGACGTGGGTCTGTGGCGCGTTTTAGGAGGGTCAGCGCAAGTGAAATGACGTGCGCGCAGACAACGCCCCGCTCCTGGTTTGCATAGCAGGGGCAGTGATTGTCCACCATGGTACCGGACATGATGGTGAGGGACGTGTTGAGCTCCCTGTTGTTCCAGCGAATGGCGCCTTTGATGGTGGGAGCATCAAATTCGGCCTGGAGCACCGCGCCGCGTTCCACCATGGCATCGGCGTCATTGACGACCTGCTGCCCGGCCCAATCGATGAGTATCTTACGTGTAAAAGGTAATCGCATATATAACCGGTAAATATATAAAAATGCGTTTCATCGATCTAGCAAATTTCCCGATTTCTCGACAATTTATATATTCGCTGCGCCTCTTTGGATATGGGTGCCTGGCAAGTGGGGTAGAGGCGGAGCACTCAAGCTGTCACTTGACGGTTCCACGTTTCACTGTTTAGAGTCGGTTGATGAAACGGCATACACATGATCAGTCTCTTCTGGAGAATGCACTACAGGAGACTCGCCGTCGTGACGCTACCTACAATCACGAAATCAACCACGTACGCAAAGCGGTCGATCGACGTTTTAACCGTTTGCTCATTATCAGCATCGTCCTTGCTTCCATTTCGGTCTTTGGATACGTCTGTTTGACATGGTCGGCCTAGTCCGAGCGCGGGCTCGGCCTTGAGGCTGTTCGCGATCAGGGCCCGCCAACGTTGGTTTGCGAGGGCCGCGCTCTGGGTTTCTGTAAAGCTAAGCTTAACGCTTACCAAAAATGACGCTTTACGATGGCGTTGGGCATGAGTCCTGGGACAGGGCTTACGTGGGTGATACGCTCTACGCTTGGTTGCTGAAGCACACGCTTAAGCAATCAGGCTGAGAAATTCGTTGCGTGTTGAATCGCTCGAGCGAAAGGCACCCAACATGGCAGACGTTTTCATGGTAGAGCCCTGCTTTTCTACTCCGCGCATCATCATGCACATGTGCTTGGCCTCGACGACAACACCAACACCTTGAGCGCCGACAGTGTCGCGTAGGGCACAGGCGATCTGGTAGGTCAACGTTTCTTGAACCTGCAGGCGGCGTGCGAAGACGTCGACAATACGTGCGATTTTCGAGAGACCGACAATTTTCCCGTCGGGGATATACCCGACGTGGCATTGGCCGAAAAACGGCAAAAGGTGATGTTCGCAAAGGGAGAAAAATTCGATTCCCTGAACGATGACCATTTCATCATTCTCGGATTCAAAAATGGCTTCATTGACAACCTCGTCGATTGATTTTTCGTAGCCTTGTGTCAGGTATTCAAAAGCCTCCGCTGCACGAGCGGGTGTTTTGACCAGTCCTTCTCGTGTGATGTCGTCGCCAGTGGACTCGATCAGTTGTCTGTATAGATCCTTCATGGTCGCATTTCCTTTGCCGAGTCATTGTCACGTTCGGTTCGTGTCTGTCGAGAATCGGGAGATTGCGTTAAAGATCGTCTCCGTACAAGTCCAGAGATGCAAAACCGAGCAAGAGGTCCAGTAATTCCCCGGGATTGAATCCCAATCGGAGCGTCAGGCCAACACCTACAGCAAGTTCCATCTGTGTGTAATAGGCCGGGTTCTCTGTAATTAACTTTGTATATCCGAAAAATGGACTTCTGGCTGCGATCGTCTTCCTGCGGTTTTCGGCCGAATAGGATGGCCCTGGATCAAATAGTTCGTGGCCAAAAGCTGAGTACCAGCGCCTTTGGTACATGGGCATGTGAAGTAACGATTCTTCGCCGCGCAGATCCATGGCATTGCCTTTTCCTGTTCTGAACACTTCGGTCACGGCTTCGTCGCCCAGGTTAATTTTTGCAGAGCGTGGAAAGACGTGATAGGTCTGCTCGTTCTCGTGTAGATTTTCGCCGTCAACAAAGCCACATCCTGCTTTCAGGCCGACGATATCGGCTTGATTGATGGCCGCCAATTGTACGGGGCCCACACGTGCTTGAATTCCTGTTCCCGCTCCCAGTGCAATGGTGAATACATCAGCCAGGTCCTGCCGCCGGTTTTTGGCATATTGGCTACTCGTGCATCCACTTAGGAGTAGGGAGCAGATCGGTATGACGACGACAAATGCGATTCGAGGGATTAATGTTTTCACAGTCGTTCCTTTATGTTGTGTCGGATGTGCTGTCTTTCGCTGACCAGAGTAGCGGGCTTGTGGGGTGCCGTCAATTGTACACGAAAATGTCGTTAGCGAATGCCAACCCCTACACCCGCATGATAACTGTCCGGGTCGATGTTGATCTGAGCGCCAGCGAGACACGTAGCGAATTGAATCGGCAGCGTCCCGACACCATTCGGCGCGTTTGCGCGTCTACCAGGTGTGGCGGATAGGCACTTTTGCGTCGATCAAAGCCGTTTTGATCTGTGGGATGGTGTACTCGCCTGTGTGGATCATTCCTGCGATGATGGCGGCATCGGCGTAGGCTTCATTGAACACGCTCGTGAGGTGATCCGGGTGTCCCGCGCCGCCGGATGCGACGACAGGCACGCTGACGTTCTCGGCAATCATGCGGGTCAGTTCGATCTCAAATCCGTTGCGGGTTCCGTCGGCATCGACCGAATTGACGACGATTTCACCCACGCCGAGGTCGACGGCGCGGCGTGCCCATTCCAACGCATCCATGCCTGTGAATTCGCGGAATCCACGAATGGTGATTTCGTATCCGCTGGGGCACGTTGTGCGGTCTGCGACCGCGACAGGGTCCATTCCTAGAACAATGCACTGCGCACCGAAGGCGCGTGCACCGTCGGCAATGATGTCGGGGTTGCGCACCGCCAACGAGTTGACGGAGACCTTTTCTGCGCCGGCCATCAGAACGCGTGACATGTCGTCTAGACAGGAGATGCCGCCGCCGACGGCAAAGGGAATGCGCACGGCGCGTGCCACCTCGGTCACCATGTCGATGTCGATAGGGCGTCCTTCCGCAGAAGCCGTGATGTCGTAAAATACCAGTTCATCGCAACCCTCTTCGTAATAACGCTGGGCCATTTCAACCGGATCACCGAGATCGACATTGTTCTTGAACTTGACGCCTTTGGTGACGCGCCGGTCGTGTATGTCCAGGCAAGGAATAATGCGTCGCGTTAACATCGTTTCAAAATCTCCTTTTGCATATGCGGGCTCAGGATAGCGTGCCATCCCAGTTTGCAAAATTCTCAAGTAGGCGTAATCCGACGCGCCCGGATTTTTCCGGGTGAAACTGCGTGGCGACCAGGTTGTCCCTGTAAATCGCGGACGTGAACGTTATGTCGGCGTAGCTCGTTGATCCGAGGATCACGCGCTCGTCTTCAGGGTCGGGGTAGTAGCTGTGAACGAAGTAGAATTCGCTGTCATCGTCGATGTTTGCCATGACGGGATGCGCGACCTTCTGGTGGACAGCGTTCCAGCCCATGTGTGGGACCTTGTCCCGTGGATTGGAGGGGCTGAAAAGGCGCACGCAGCCCTTTGTTAAGTTAAGACAGTCGGTACCGCCATCTTCTTCTGAGCGGGATAGTAAAATTTGGGTGCCAAGGCAGATGCCGAGAAAGGGTGTGCCTGACGCGACGACGCTGTGGATGACATCGATCAGCGCCAAGTCACGCAAGTGTGACATGGCGGCTCCGGCTGCACCGACACCTGGAAAAACAACGTGCTCAGCTGTGCGAATGACATCGGGATCCCGCGTTACAACGGCTTCTGCTCCGATCG
>JAPKCZ010000161.1 GCA_028822745.1 Kiritimatiellia bacterium
GTCACATCCAGTTTTTTGATGATCTATTGTCACATGTCTACGATGCCGCCACGGGAGAGGGTGGGGATCAATTTGTGACAGCAATACGCACTCGTTTTCCGTGTGCCTTGATCGATGAGTTTCAGGACACCGATCCGATTCAGTGGGAAATTTTTCGTGCGGTCTACGAACCAGCCCAGGAAGAATGTGGCCTTTTCCTTATCGGCGACCCCAAACAGGCCATCTACCGCTTTCGCCGCGCTGATGTCTATGCTTACCTGTTGGCGCGCGAACGCTCCCAAAGCCAATTCTCGATCAACCGCAACTATCGATCCGTGCCAAAACTGATTTCGGCAGTGAATACACTCTTTTCGAGAGACGCTCCTTTCGTCGAAAAGGCCATTGCTTACGACGTGGTGAGCTCCGGTAGACCGGATAGCGAACATAGGCATCTCTGTATCGACGATGAAACGTCGCCCCCGCTGCAGCTGTTGCAACTGATGCCGGAAGCAACGGACGCGTCGACCAAGCATATTACGAAGGCGGCTGCCAATGTGGAGATCGGCCGGTGTGTTACCTCGGAAATCGCATCCCTGATCAACCAAGGCGCTAGCGGGACCGCCCTGATCGGAAAAGCCCCCTTAATGCCCAGAGATATTGCCATCCTTGTCAACACACACAAACAAGGACGCATTATTCAGGAAGCGTTGAATCGCGCAGGCGTTGATAGCGTCATTGCGGGTCAATCCAGCGTTTACAAAACGCTCGAGGCGGCGGCACTGCTCCAGATCTTGCACGCCGTGGCGCATTGCGAGAAAGAAGCGGGCATTCGCGCCGCTCTGTTATGTGACTTCATCGGCATGCGCGCAGCCGATGTCGACCACATGGGCCAGAATGATGACCTATGGGAACACACCGTTGAAACATTTCGTGCGGCGCGTGACATTTGGGCACAACGCGGCATAGCGGCTTCAACAGAACACATCTTCCGCATTTACGACACCCGCGCCAAGGTTCTCCAACAGGAAGGGGGCGAGCGCTGCCTCACGAATGTGTTGCACCTGATTGAACTACTGCACAGCGCGGCGACCGAACGGCGCTTGCGCCAACAAGACGTCTTGCACTTGCTGACACAAAAAATGGAAGACACCTCAGACGCCGGCAGTGACGACGACATGTTGCGCCTGGAAAGTGACGCCGATCGTGTTCGGATTGTGACCATCCACAAAAGCAAGGGCCTTGAGTACCCCGTCGTCTTTTGTCCTTTTCTGTGGGATGCCAAAACATCAAAAGCGTCGAGCGCGAGACCACCGGTCATGTACCACGACAAAGAAAGCCACGGACTCGTCATTGATTTTGGTTCCGCAGACTACGAACGCAGCCAGACCTTGGACAATCAAGAGGCCTATGCGGAAAGCATTCGTCTTCTCTATGTGGCACTAACACGCGCCGAGAGCCGCTGCTATGTCGTCTCGGGTTTTATACACTCATACGGGGACTCCGCCCTGGCATACCTGCTACATGACGCCGACATTTCCGTCGCACGAATAAATCGTCAACTGGGCGTCCTTGTTGAGAGGCACCCTGAGGAGTTCTGTTTACGCCATACTAGCGAGATTGATGACTGTGACATTCACAATCAAGAATCGCATCCCACCTCTTTTTCGGCGCTTCACTTCGGTGCCGGCGAACATGTACCAGAGGCTTGGCGCATCAGTAGTTTTTCATCATTGTGCGCTGATCATGTAAGCGAGGCGGCCAGCCTATCCGACAGGGATGCCAGCACACAGGACGCGACTGAGCCGACCGTCCTAACGGGCATTCACGCCTTTCCTGCAGGCGCGGTCCCGGGCACGGCCATTCATGCCATTTTTGAAGAAACCGATTTTCAGACCGATACGCAACGCTTGCGTAAGCTCATTCCTACTGTCCTCGCCCGTTATGGCTTCGATGCCATATGGGATGCTCCGGTATGCGACATGGTCGAACACGTGCTGCACAGAACCTTGCCGGCTGGCTTCTCGCTGGCTGACCTGACGCCGGAACACAGCCTCAAAGAACGCGAGTTCTATTTTCCAATGCAAGCCGCATCGCTCCAGGCCCTTGAGGACGTTCTTGAAACCTATGGCTATGGCGGTGCACTGAATCTGTCTCATGCATCCACGCTGCAGGGATTCATGAAAGGCTATATCGATTTGATTGCGTGTTCACAGGGGCGCTATTGGATCGTCGACTATAAGTCCAATCGTCTAGGTGCTTCCGCCGTGGATTACACACAGGAACGCCTGCAGCAAACGATGACGTCGCAGCATTACCGTCTACAATACGTCATCTATCTATGCGCGTTGCACCGCTATCTAAGCGTTCGAATGGGTTCGCAATACGATTACGAAACCCATATCGGTGGCGTTTACTATCTGTTTGTACGTGGCATGCAGCAGCAGGGCGAGCCGGACTCCGGCGTTTTTCATGACCTTCCGCCACGCGCATGCATAGAAGCGGTCTTGCAATGCCTCGACGGTTTGGAAGGCGAGGGCACGCAATAACCACCGGCAAAATGAAGAATGTTGGACTTTTTTGAATTTGGTTGAGTTCTCGATGACCTTGTAAGCATCATACTCGATTATTCGTTATAAATAGTGTGGCGGAAGTCGCCAATCCGTGACCCATGGAATGTGAGATGTCGGTTCAAGAAACAGACTCAAATATTGTCGACGCCTTGCTCATGCAGGGGCACATCGATGTGGTCGATTATGAGTTCGCATGTACCATCAGCGACATCGAACCGACGCCAGATACTGACGACCTGAAGCTTTGGGCCGCATTAACGAGCCAATGGTTGCAGCGCGGCCACGTTTGCCTTGAGGCGGACGACGATGCCTTAGCGCAGTTAACCGTAAAAACACCCGGCACATCGGAACCGATAGCGCTGACGATGCCCGACCTTAAATCGCTAGACCGCTTTGCGTGCGTAGGATCCCCAGGTACTTTTGCACCCATGACGCGCTCCGGCCAACGCCTCTACCTGACACGGTACTGGCAATATGAGACCTGCATTCTGAACGGGATAAAACGTCGCACGACCGACCTCGCGCCGAAAGATGACCATGCGTCACCCGATGTGGACCCACTCCAACGATTTGGGACCGAAACGCTCAGTGTAGAACAGGCAACGGCGGTGCGGATGGCATGGCAGGAGCGATTCAGCATCATTACGGGCGGTCCCGGAACAGGCAAAACCGCCACCGTGGTCAAAATGCTCTGTGGTTTGCTCGAACATAATCCTGATTTGCGTTTCGCCATCTGCGCACCCACCGGTAAAGCGGCCGCACGACTGGATGAATCAATAGGATCACAAGTGGCCGCGCTTGCTTGCGAGGATCACGTTCGTGATCGCCTGCTGGATCCGAATCATCGTGCCTCGACGCTGCACCGTCTACTGGGTACGCGTCCGAACAGCCCATACTTCCGACACGACAAGGACACGCCGCTTCCTTTCGACCTGGTCGTCGTTGACGAAGCCTCCATGGTCGACGTCGCGCTCATGGCCAAACTGATGGATGCCTTGCCTGACACCGGCCGCCTTGTCTTGGTGGGCGACAAAGATCAACTGGCATCCGTTGAAGCCGGCTCCGTACTGGGGGACCTTTGCGCAGGAGTGCCTGATGCCTCGATCACCGTTTTAAGCATCAACTTTCGCGCCAAAGATGCGCCCGGCATTGTTTCGTTCGCACGTACTTTCACGTCACCCAAAGGCCCAAGCATCGAAGCGATGCAAAATTACACCGGGGACGCGTATTCAGACATTGAATGGTCAACACGTTCATCCGCAGACTCCGATTATCAGCACGAAATCGCAACCCTTGTCCGTGCTGCGTGGGCAGGGCTAGCCACGGCCGATTCGGCCGAAACCGCTTTCTTAGGCTTTCGGCAGCTCCAAATTCTCGCCGCCGTTCACGAGGGTCCCAGCGGCGTGACCCACCTCAACAAGGTGGCTCAGGACGCCCTTGGGCAGCCCGCCCATCAGCTGTGGTATGCAGGCCGACCGGTCATGATTGCCCAGAACGATTATCAACTTGGTTTGTTCAACGGCGATATCGGCATTGCATTTCGCGACGCAGACCGTTATTTCGTATGGTTCGAAAGTGCTTCAGGCGACCATCGGCGCATCGCGGTGAACCGTCTGCCTGCACATGTATCTGCATACGCAATCACGATACATAAAAGTCAAGGGACAGAGGCAGAGCGCGTATTAATGATTTTACCGGATCGAGATAATCCAATTTTAACACGAGAACTTGTATACACGGGTGCGACCCGAGCACGACAACGTTTGGACGTGTGGGCCTCCCGTGAAATCTTGGAAGCGGCCATCACACGTCAGACACACCGTATTTCCGGTCTGACCATGCAACTCAGGAGTAACGATGGCGCTTAAGATTCTATGTGTAGGCGATATTCACCTTGGCAAAGTCGTCACGCGACTGCCCGCTGTTCTGGCTGATTTTGGGATCGACGTCGCCGAACTGTCACCCGCGACAGCCTGGCGTCGTACTTGGGAACGTGCGATCGAAGAACAAGTCGATGCGGTAATCATAGCCGGCGATTTGGTTGAGGACGAAAATGAGCGCTTCGCCTCCATTCATCATCTGGACACAGGATTACGCGCCCTGACCCAGCACGACATTCAAGTGTTTGCCGTATCCGGAAATCACGACGGGACCGCGTTGACGCGCATGGCTCGTCATTTAAGCGATTTACGTTTACTTGGAAAAGAAGGGCAATGGGAATCAGCCGCGTGTACGGCACGCGACGGAACGCCGTTCGAGGTACTTGGATGGTCCTTCCCTGAACGCCATTTTCCTGAAAACCCTTTTGACGGTCTGGAAACACCTCCACCTAGCAACGGGCTCCGCATCGGGTTGCTCCACGCAGATTTAGACGGCGGCGCATCCTCGCGCTATGCACCCATCACACACGCCGACCTGGAACGCGTACGATGCGACGCATGGTGCATGGGCCATGTCCACAAACCGTCACCGATGGAAGAAGCACCCCACGCCGGATATCTCGGCAGCCTGGTAGGGCTCGACCCGGGCGAACCCGGACGCCATGGACCATGGATGCTCAGCTGGGATTCCCGTCAGGGCATGCGCATGCGTCAACTTGGCCTTGCGCCCGTACGCTGGGAGTCGCTCGTGATTGATTTGAGCGAGATGCCCGTCATGGGACAGAGGGACGAAGTTGCCGATGCACTACAGAGCGCTCTACACGCTGCGGCCGACCAACTGATGCAATCATGGGACGCGGATGACCGCGCGCTGGCCGTGGGGTGCCGCATCCGCCTTGAAGGACGCTCTGATGATCACGCAGCCACCGTTTTGGCCGCACAACAATTGCGACAAACACCTTGGCAGGTGCGAAATGTTGTTTTCTTTATCGAACATCTCGACGATTACGCGGCCCCGGCGATTGATTTGGACTCGCTGGCACGCACGCGTACGCCGCCAGGGCGTTTAGCGCGACAGATACAAATGCTTCAATCGGACGGTTCTGAGGCCGATGCACTGCTCCAAAGTGCACGAGAATCCATGCTGGCATTGGGGGTACGCGCGCAGTGGCGTGAAGCATCTCGCGCCTCCACCTTGTCGGATAAAGACCTGCGCCAGCGTTTGACCAGCAACGCCATGCAAATGCTCGAATCCTTGTTGGCACAAAAAGAGGTCACACAGA
>JAPKCZ010000162.1 GCA_028822745.1 Kiritimatiellia bacterium
TGTCACCATGTACGAAATGAACCCACTGGTCGTGGAAGCAACCAATGACACATTTTTCGGGCGGAGTACTTTTGATGATATGTACATGGCAAACATCGACCGCCCCGACGTCGTGAACACGAATCATTTCTTGTCCTTAGGCGTCAACATGATTTGGCTCCAACCCATTCATCCCATCGGCTCTGATAACCGGGGTGTTGATCCACTCACCGCACAGCCATATGACCCAGGCAGCCCCTACGCTGTACGCAATTACTGGAAAGTGAATCAGATTCTTGGTGACCCTTCTTCGGATATCCGCGCCCTGCAGGAGTTTCAGAGTTTTGTCGAGGCGATGGACGACACGGGTGTCGGCGTCATGCTGGATGGCACGTTCAACCATAGCGCTTGGGACTGTGAAATTGGAGAAGTCGCTGTCGACCTGTTTCCCTGGGCCACGAACGCGACGGACTTGATTCGGGATGTTCGGCCGCAATGGTATTCTAAACGCAACGACTATGGTCAGCGTGCGGGCTACTATTTCTCTGCCAACAACACCGACATCGCCGCTGCGCCGGATCGTATTGATTTCGGAAAGTGGTCGGATGCCGCGGATTTCAACTTTGGTCGCTATGACGCGCTCGTACAAGCCCCGGCCAGCGACCCGAATAACGCGTCATCCAGCGCTTGGCATAGTCGCTTCCTGCTTGAAGAAGATCGTTTTGAAGGGCACGACGTCTATTCACGCGAGCTGTGGGAATACTTCGCCCAGTACCCGCTCTACTGGCTGGAGAAAACGGGCCACCCCGAAGGCACGCCGGCGGCGATGTCGCACAAAGGTATTGATGGCTTACGTTGCGACTTCGCGCAAGGCTTGCCCAATGAATTCTGGGAGTACTGCATCAACCGTACACGTTGCGTGAAGTGGGATTTCCTTTTCATGGCCGAGTCGCTGGATGGTTTTCGGGAAGTGGACGGCAGCAAGCGGCATGGTGTGGGCTACCGGTCATCGCGTCAATTTGACATTCTCAATGAAAACTTCGTCTTTTACTGGCGCAACCAGTTTTTTGACTATCCGGAACGCAATAATCCGGATTCGACAACAGCGCCGACAAAGCAGGCTTTTGATGAGCGTCGTCAGGCCTTTGATGGGTCACCCATTTTGCTGAATCTGACCAGTCACGATGAGATCTTTCCGACGCATGATCCCTATCGTTTGCTGCAGGCCTATGCCGAGCTGGCGACGTTGGACGGTGCGCCGATGATTTTTTATGGGCAGGAAGCGGGCGCACGTAACGACGTTGACACGTATGGACGCGGTGGTGAGATTCCAAATGCCAACAACAACTTCGATCACTACGAGAGTAACTTCGGGAAATCGATTCCTAACTTCAAACGATTCAATAGCATGACGTCGATTTGGCAGAATCGTGATTGGGTTGTGCAGGGGCTTTATGGACGTATTAACCGGGCTCGCGCGCAATCGCCGGCTTTGCGGTCACAGGGTTTGTTCTTTCTTGCAGACGACAGTACGGGGTTTGAGAATCCAGCCATATTCGCGGTGGCTAAATTTGAGCAGGCTGGGGTGAGTGCATCGACACAGGATGTGGTTTTCTGTTTCGTGAACAACAACCACTGGGCCGGCGATGGTAACGGCGAGGATGTTCAGGCGACCTTTAGACTAAACCCGGTGCTGGCTAGTGGGGCAAACTGGTTTGGCATTGAGGCGTCCAATACGTATAACATCGTCGACTTGGTGGCCACGAATCCGATGCATCGCATCTGGGGCACGGATCGTACGGGCAAGGACCTGATCGATAATGGGATCTTTGTCAGGTTGCATACGCCGGTCACCCAGGGCGGCCAGATGCAGTATCTGCGGTTGATCGACGTCAATGCAAGTTACCCAGATCAGGATAATGACGGTGTTTCCGACTATACGGATTGGGATGACGACAATGACGGGCTGCCGGACTGGTGGGAGCGCTTGCATGGATTGGATCCCAACAGCGCAACGGGTATCGACGGCGCCGCAGGGGACAAAGACGGCGACGGCGTTAGCAATGTCGACGAGTACCGGGCCGGGACGGCACCGAACAGCCTCGCCGATGTCTTAGAAATCAAGGGTGCCATCAAAAGTGGGGGGCAGACAACCTTGTCATGGCCGGCCCGGGAGGGGCGTCGCTACCGCGTGCTCTACACAGACGACTTGATGAAGCATCCGCCGCAATGGCAGCCGTCAAGCGGCTACCGGACCGCATTGTCAAACGACGCGTCACACGTTGAGACCACGCTCGACGGCGGTACGAATCGCTACTTCCGCATTGAGGTACGCCCTTGAGGTCGCCAGGTGTCGGGTAGGACCGCTATACGCTCGTCCACGACACACAGGCTGTTATAGCTTATCACTGGAACTTTGAGCGTTCAGTAGGTATGGTGCACGTTTTCCCGAACGAACACCAACGATGCGTACTTCCTTTAATATAGCGATCCTCATAGCCGGTGTGGTTTGCTGCTCGACGTCTGTCATTTTCATCAAAGCCACGTCACAGTCAGCGCTGGTGATTGCCGCGTGGCGTCTCAGCGTGGCCACGTTGGTTTTGGCGCCGCTCATGTTTCGCGCGCAGCGCCGTGCACCTGAGGTCTCCCTGGGCGCGCGTTTCAGAATGTCGCTATGGCCGGGCTTGATTTTGGCCGTTCACTTTGTGTCCTGGGCTTATGGTGCAACGCTGACGCCCGCCGCCAATGCGACCCTGATCACCAATATGGTGCCCATTGTTATGCCGCTGCTGCTGTTGTTGATGACGCGTGAGGTGCTGACGCGCCGCGAGGCCGTGGGGACGGGCGTTGCATTGATTGGTTTTTTTCTCCTCGTCGCGTCGGATCTAAATATCAGCGCGACGTACTTTTGGGGTGATGTGGTCTGCTTTGTGTCGATGCTGCTGTTCGCCTTGTATCTCGTCATGGCGCGTAAGAACCGCGCGGCGGATCAGCTGTGGTTATATGTTGTGCCGCTGTACGCCATCGCCGCTCTAACATGCATCGTGTTGTGTTTTATCTTTGATAACCCGATACATGCCTATCCTCCGAGCGATGTATTGTGGATGACCTGTCTCGGTATCGTTCCGACGGTGTTCGGGCATTCGATTCTGAACCGGAGCATGCACGTGTTGAGCGCACAGGTGGTCAGTATATTTACGATGGGGCAGTTCCTTTTTTCGGCGATCATGGCTCTGATAATTTTTGGAGAAGTGCCCGCTTTGGCCTTTTATCCTGCGAGCGTACTCTTCATCCTAGGCGCGTGGATCGCTGCTTTCAGCGGGTCGCGTCGTCCGCCAGGGTAAACCGAGCGGATGCAGAATCAATCTGGTCGCGTGTGTGCGTGTCCGACCAATCAAGCAGCGGCGCCATCTCGTTGGCGACAGCTTCGATGAGCGGCGCGCCGGGATTTCCTGTCGCACCAACGCCTGTGCGACGCATGATCACATCCTCGAGTGTCAGGGCGCATTCATGCTTGATGGCGTGCACAACTTCGGCTCGTGTCAGTGACGCGCCGGCGCTGACGCCTTCGGCAAGGGTTGGGTCGTCCTGAATACGTTTTCGTATGAGCGACATGTCACTGCCGTAGAGGTGCGCCATGTGCAGGGTGTGGGTCTCGTTCAGAATGGGGCCCGCCAGCTGCGCCTCAACAAAGCGCTTCCATGAAGGCATGTCGCCTCCGGCGAGCGTGTGGTCGCGTGTGAGCTGCGACGTTGGCTTGTGGCACAGGCGTCCGGCGATGAGATCGATGGTGCGCTCCGCGACGTAACGACAGGTTGTGTATTTTACGCCTGAGATGCTGATGATGCCATCGAGCAGGTTTTCTTTGGCGTGATCGATAATGCGTGTTTCGTGCGAAGCGGTGGCGGCGTTGCCGCCTTTAGACTTGGCCTCACAGGGGCGCAGGCCGCCATTCCAGAAAACCACATCTGCTTGTGTCAATTGCGCCGGTGGGTATGCCGCGTTAATGGCGTCGAGGAGTTCGTCGATATCGGCACGGGTAATACGGAATGTTTCCGGTTGTCCTTCAAAGCGTGTGTCGGTGGTGCCAATGAATGCGTGACCGCGCCATGGCGTGACGAACCAGCTGCGTTTACCACGTGAGAGGCGGGCCGTGGTGTCGCTCTGTTGACCTTCGAGGGCCACCGCCATCTCGGGCATGAAACTGCGTGTCAGAATTTGGACGCCCTTTGAATACACCGGTGGTTCGGGAGCGGCCGGTGCGCCAGCGAGTCCTGACAAGACGCGCGCCACCCAGGGGCCCGCGGTGTTGAGCACCATACGGCCGCAAATGTCGAAACGGTTTCCCGTGACCTGATCTTTGGCAGCCACCACCATGGATCCGTCTTGCAGGCGTCGAATTCCGGTGGCTTGAACATAGTTTGCCAGCGAGGCCCCGGCTTGACTGGCCGAATGGGCGAAAGCGAGGGTGAGGCGTTCGCTGTCGTACATCTGGCCGTCATAAAAGACGGCACCTCCGCTCAGGCCGTCGTTACAAAGCCCCGGAAACTGTTCCAGACACGCGTCGCGCGACAGCATGTAGCCCGGGGGAATTTGGACGGCGGGGTCCAGCGTCGCATTGCGGTCGGCGCCCACCATGTCGTTGATGGCCAGTGCTGCGCGCAGGGCTTCCGGCCCTTTCATGCCGTGACCGTAGCAGGGGACGAGGAATGGCAGCGGTTGGATCAAGTGTGGGGCCATGCGCATCAAGTGGGATCGCTCTCCAATGGACATTCGCATGCGTTTGAGGTTCAGGTGCTGGAGGTAGCGTAGTCCGCCATGCACAATTCGAAACGAATTGGATGTTGTCGCTGCCCCGAAATCGCTCTGCTCAATTAATGCGACCGACAGTCCACGTAGAGCGGCATCCCATGCGGCACTGAGGCCGTGTATGCCGCCGCCGATGATGATGAGGTCGTGGGATCCTTCATGCAGCTTTGTCAGCTCACGTTGCATGCGTTAGCTCCGTCCTAATGTAGGCGTAGAGCTCCCTGACGCGGACGTCCATGGCGTCGACCGAGTACTGTTCGGCGATGAGCTGTTTGCCGTTTCGGCCGAGCTGTTCGCGTTCTTGCGGCGATTGAATGAGTTCAAGCATGGCCTGGGCGAAGGCCTCGGGTGTTGGGTCGGCCAGCTTTGCGGTGGTGGCGTCGACGATCTGGGTATGTGTTTGCAATGCGGTCGCCAGAACGGCTTTGCCGGAGTCGAGGTAGGAATACAATTTCATGGGCGTATTTTCGCCGGTGAATCGCGGCGAAACTAATATGTCGGCCTCGTTAAACAAGGCTGCCATCAGGTTTGTGGGTTTGGCGCCAACAAAATTGACGCGGTCTGCGATACCAAGGCGACGCGCTTTTTCTTCATAGGCCTCAATGAAGTGTGGCATGCCGCCGACCACAATGATGCAACCGTCTTGGGTGTGATCGCAGACCCGCTGAAAGGACTCGAGCAAGAGATCAATGCCCTGATACGGCTCGAGGTTTCCAATATACATGAACACCGGACCACGTGTGTTCAGTGATTCGCGCAATTTAAGATCCGTTGGCGTTTCGTTTGGATCCAGCAAGCTTGTGTCGGTAATGAGCCAGACGCGTTTCGGTTTGTGCTTCGCGACCACGTCGACGAGGGCGGGGCAGACGGGTAGAACTGCAACGGCGTGATTGACG
>JAPKCZ010000163.1 GCA_028822745.1 Kiritimatiellia bacterium
CCCAAGTTTCAGGTGCAGACGTATCTGGAATATCAGGGCGAGAAATTCACGCAGCGATTCGACGCGAATTCGTATCTGCATATTACGCGTGCGATGGATGAGTACGATCTCGTTGCGAACCACGGCCAATTAAAGAACGCGTTCAAAGACATCAAGTCGAAGATGACGGTGATTGCCTTGAGCTCGGATTGGCTTTTCACGCCCGATCAATCGCGCGACATCGCCAATGCGTTGCTGGAGGCCGACAAGGAGGTCTCGTATTGCGAAATGCAGGCGCCGCATGGACATGATGCGTTTCTTGTCGATATCGAGCCGCTGTCCCAGGTTATTCGTGCGTTTTTGCCGTGGGTCGGTAAAGGCGGGCCAGCGAGCGAAGAGGATTCGGGTGCGGCGGTAGCGATCGCGCCGACCGTCAGTACGCGGCCGGACTTCGAGCATATCTGCAGTATGGTTGCGCGTGGCGCGCGGGTATTGGATATGGGCGCTGGTAACGGCGAACTGTTGTCGCTGCTTGCCGAGCGCCGCGGCGTCAAGGGCATGGGTATCGATATTGAGCTCGATCATGTCGTCGACGTCATTGATCGCGGGCATGATATTTTCCAGACGGACATTAACGGGGGGCTGGCCATGATCCCGGACGGGATGTATGACTATGCCGTGCTCAGTAAAACGCTGCATATTGTCAAGCAGCCTCGTTTCGTTTTGCATGAAATGCTGCGTGTCGCAGGGCAGGGCATCATCAGTTTCGCAAATCTGGCGTACTGGGCGCATCGCATGCGCCTGCTTTTGGCCGGACGTATGCCGGTTGTCGACGTCGAGGGGACAAAGTGGTATGACACACCTGCTGGACATATGTTCTCGCTTAGTGATATCTGCGCGTTGTGCGATCAAGAGGGCATTCGGATTCTTGAACAGATCAGTATTCCGGCAGATCCTGTTGGTAAAGTGCTGACCGGTCTGGGGGCACGTAATCTGGGTGCTGCGAACGTCCTGTTGAGGATTTCAAAATGAGTGACAAATTTTTAGGTGATGACGTTCTGGATACGGTTAGCGAATCGTTGGCCGCAGGATGGGTTGAAGCGGAAGGCGGCAAGCTGGGAAAAGGGGCTCGGCTGGCATGGCAGGAATCCGTGCACAATCTCTTGGATGAACTCATTTCGATTCTGTTTCCTGGCTGTCATGGCGGATCCGCATCGGTGCCGTGCGGGGATACCCGCGGTCATGTGCGTGCGCGTCTATCCGACGCGGCGGTGACGTTGCAGGATCAGGTTCGCTTGGCGCTGGAATATCAGTGCGACGTAGATCGTTGCGAGGGGTGTCAGCATTGCAGCGACTGTAATGCCCACGCCGGAAAGATTGTGTCAGCTTTTGTTAAGGCCCTGCCCAGCATCCAGCGCGTGTTGCAGAACGATATTGTTGCCGCCTATGAAGGCGACCCTGCGGCCAAGTCGAACATGGAGGTCATCCTCAGTTATCCCGGATTGTATGCCATCATTGTTCACCGGTTGTCACATTTTCTCTATGGGCAATCGGTCCCGATGATTCCGCGAATCATGTCGGAACGGGCGCATTCGGTGACTGGGATTGATATCCATCCGGGCGCTCAGATTGGCGATGGCTTCTTTATTGATCATGGAACTGGCGTTGTCGTTGGAGAAACGTGCGAAATCGGGAAGCGCGTGAAGTTGTACCAAGGTGTGACCTTGGGGGCTTTGAGTTTTAAAAAAGACGAGAGCGGTGACCTTGTTAAGGGCATCAAGCGACATCCGAATGTGGAAGACAATGTGGTCATCTATGCCGGCGCGACAATTCTGGGCGGCGAAACAACCATCGGCGCGCATTCGGTCATTGGGGGAAACGTCTGGTTGACGCACTCCGTGCCGGCGCATTCTACCGTCTATAACGCCCAGCCCAGCCCGCTCATCAAGCCGTCCTCCGGCTCGAAAAAGGCATAATCCTACAAGGTGTAGTTGACACCACGAAGACCACGAAGTAACTCTTGGAAGGGTAATGGCTTGCAAAACAGGTTGTACTTTTTTCATCCACCTATTGGGTGTGGTCGTGAGCAATGGTAATCTCTGCCAAGGAATGTGGAGCCATCTACTTTTCCCCATCCTTCGTGCATTTCGTGCTCTTCGTGGTGATTTTAACTGCTCTTTTTAGGATAACGCCTCTGCGCCTGCTCAATCATTCTTCTATGCCGAAACCTTCTCGATAAGTCTGTTCGGAGCGCTTTTTCACGTGAATGGGCCATCTGCCTAATTTCGAGTCGCCGTCTCTTTTGGTTTTTTTTTGCTCCAAATCGACGATTTCGGCCTAAAAAGCGCTCGAATTTTGTTTCCAATGACCAAAAGTCCCCCGTTTTTGATCGAGAGTGTGTCAAAATGCCTGTTTTGGACAAATTGGCATTCTAGTATGCGCCCGCCATGGAGGGTGTGCTTTCTAGGACACACTTTTCGAGCACCAAAATGTCGTGGTTTATTAATTTATTCATATCTGTTGGGTTTTCGTAGACCCGAAGCACGGTTGGTACGGTCCCTGCTTAAAAGTAAATCGCTTAAATTGAAATGAACTGTCGATAAGCAGATCGAACCATTTAACGGAGGACCATCGTTATGCAAGTTGAAGAAACAGATATAACAATCACAGTCACTGATGATAATTGGCAGAGCGTTGTTATGGACGCAGAAACACCTGTGTTGGTGGATTTCGGCACGGAATGGAACGGAGAATGCCGCCAAATGGATTCCGTTCTGGATGAAATAGCTGATGAAATGTGGGGCGAGTTGTGCGTCGTTCGTGTCAACGTCGACAACTCTCCCGGGCTTGCCGCTGAATTCGGCGTCAAATTTCTGCCGACCTTACTTGTTCTTCAGGACGGCTGTGAAGAGGATCGCATGGTGGGTGCAGTCTCAAAAACCGAACTTGCAAAACGCGTCTCTTGTTTTGTTGAAGTTGCCTGAAGCACGATAGACATACTGATTTTGAAGAAGGATGACTTGCGAGCTCCTCGCATTCTAGACTATTCCTCTTCATGGAGAACGATTGGGCTGGCCCTGTGTGACCTCTCTCTCCCAATCGTTCTCTTTTCCCCCCACTATTATCCCATAAGCCCAAGCCGCATCGCAGAAATCCCTGTCCCTGAAGAAGATAATCCACACCCGCTACGCTCGAGGTTCGGAGGCACAGAGTAGAAATCACGAGAATCAGCCGCCAGGGTCCCCTGGCGGTTGATTCTCGTGAAATATGTGTTCCTCTTCTCTGCTCTGTGCCTCTGCGAACTCAAGCGTAGCGGGTGTTAAATCTTTTCTTTGGCCTATGGGATGCTAGTGGCTCATAATCGTAATCCAGTCCTCCTCTGCGTCCTCCGAGAACTCTGTCGTAAACCTTTTCTTTGGCCTATGATGGGTGCTAGTGATGTCTGATCTTAATCCATTGTCTCAACCGTTGACCGTTCGCAACCTACAGGTTAGCAATCGCGTTTTCCTGGCGCCGCTTGCAGGCGTCAGCGACATGCCTTTTCGTCGCATGTGTCGCGCCGCCGGTGCCGGTCTTGCCTACGTCGAAATGTTGTCGGCGGAAGCCATCAATCATGCCAGCGCGCGTACCTATGCCATGATGGAGCGTCATCCGGATGAGGATGTTCTAGGGGTTCAGGTCACGGGGCCCAACGTCGCTTCGGTGGCGGATGCCGTCGAGCGTCTCGACAAAATGCCCTTTGATACAATCGACATCAATATGGGTTGTCCCGTTAAGAAGATCGTCAGTAAGGGTTGGGGGAGTGCGATCTTGTTGGATCCGGAACGGGTTGAAGCGACGGTGGCACGCTGCCGTGAACGAACCGACCTGCCGCTGTCCGTCAAAGTGCGCCTCGGATATTCACAGAGTTGCATTAACGTGGAGGAAGTCGTTGGGCGTGCGACGCAGGCTGGCGCGGACATGGTGACGGTGCATGGACGCATACGCGAGGACAGCTATGCGTCGCCTTCAGATTTCGACGCGATTGCGGGCGCGGTAGCTGCGGTGCATTCGAAATCATCGCAACCGGTCATCACTGTGGGGAACGGTGACGCGCTTAACGCCGGTTCGGCTCGAGCCATGATGGCGCAGTCCAATTGTGACGCTGTGATGGTGGCCCGTGGCGCTCTGGGCAACCCATGGGTGTTTCGCGAAATTTTGGACGGCGTCTATCCACGTATTACGCCGGCAGAATGGCTCGATACCTTGCGGTGTCATATGTCATGGCATGACGCGCTTTATGGCGGCGGACTTCCGGCTGCGGCGCGTTTCCGCAAGCAGTTGCTGTGGTACATTCAGGGCTTTCCTGGAAGTCGTGAAATGCGACGCCAACTGGCCACCACAACCAGTCTGACCGATGTGGTGCATCCCCTCGAAGCATTCGCGAACAACTTGCCTCCAGGAACAATTCGCGATGCCAATTTTGACTACCGCGAAGGCAAGCGCTGAGGTCCGTTCTTCGTTAACCGTTCTTCGTTGATCGTTCTGGGTTCTACGTTCTACGTTAATCGTTCTTCGTTTGAACCAAGAACGACGAACCTAGAACCTAGAACCCAGCACGAGTTTTCACCACGAAGATACGAAGGTCACGAAGGAGCATAGCCCGAGCCGCTTAATCGTCTTCAATAATTACCAAACCCCGACTTTTCCGCCATAGCACGCCTTGTTTTTTGTAGCGGGAAGTACTAAAGTATGAGAATCATCTTCCAGCGGCGCTTCGCTCCGCCCTCAACCCTTTGGGCAGCCCTTTCAGGGGCGGGCTCCATGAAGCAAGACTGGAAGGGCGCAGGAAGCTGGGCTAGCTCCAACAGGACATAGGCCTAGCCTCTATCTAGGAATCGCCGGTCAATGGTTCAAGATTGGGGTACACCGCAGAGCGTACTTTGAAAACTCCGGTCGAGTTAGGCCGTGTTTGATTTCTAAGCGGCTCACTTATAACGGACATGAAAAACTATGAATTATAGAGTTAGAGAACTCGACGGAATTCGCGGAATTGCAATATTGATGGTGCTTATTTGGCATTACATTACGTGCCTGCCAAAGCACTTAGTTCCAGGAAGCATTTTCAAAGATTTGCATACGCTGACTACTGCCTTTTGGTCGGGTGTAGATCTTTTTTTCGTCCTGTCCGGATTTTTGATCGGGGGAATAATTCTGGACAACCATCTGAAGCATTCTTTCTTAAAAGTCTTTTGGATTCGGAGAATTTGCCGAATTTTCCCAGTGCTATTTCTTCTTCTCTTTCTGTGCTGGGCGAGTGTCGTATTTTTAAATGCAGAGCGTTTTTCATGGCTCTTTGATGGTCTTATGCCGTGGTGGACGTATCCAACGTTTACACAGAATATAGCGATGGGGCAAACGGGTTTCTTTGGCGGAAAATTCTTAGGCGTCACATGGTCATTGGCCGTCGAGGAACAATTTTATCTCGTTGCTCCGCTTTTGATGTTAGCCGTTGGCAAGAGGACTTGGACGCGTGCGATCGTTCCTCTGATATTGTTTGCATTGCTTCTTCGTTTAAGCTTCCCCGGATTCCACGGGTATGTGAACGCCGCCTTTCGTATGGACTCCCTGCTTTCTGGAGTCCTAATTGCGGTGATTTATCGAAACGAAAAAGTTTGGAGAACACTTCTCTCCCACAGAAAT
>JAPKCZ010000003.1 GCA_028822745.1 Kiritimatiellia bacterium
TTTCTGGGCAAAGTGCGCTACCGCGATTTCGTACGCGCCAATCTGGGCGAGCAACCCGGCCCCCTCATCAACGCGCAAACAGGCCTAACCATCGGCAAGCACCCCGGCTACTGGTTTTACACCATTGGCCAGCGCGAAGGCATCGGTCTGCACGGCGGCCCTTGGTACGTGACGCGCAAAGATATCGCCACGAACGCGATCTATATTTCCAACACCAAAGCTGCCAGTGACCAAGCACGATCCGAATTCCGCGTGGACGATCTTAGCTGGATCACCGACGCGCCGCAGGCCAGCGACCTGTTGATCAAAATTAGACACTCGCCCGCCATTGATCCGTGCACCATCACGCCGGACAACGACGGACTGACCGTCACCTTGGCGAAGGCAGAGCGCGCCATCGCCCCCGGCCAGTTCGCAGCCTTCTACCAAGGCGATGAATGCCTCGGTGGCGGCGTTATTCAATAGCCCGCGAACCGTGCTCTTCGTGGTGATTTAATTGCTCTTTTCAGATTGAATCGAAGAGCGACAATTGCTCGGGGGCGCTTTGCACAACGGCAGGCGCGTAGCCCTCGTCCGGCGGCAACGCATCCTGCTGTCGGGCCAAAACAGCCAGCTCATCACAACGCTCGTTCTGAGGATGCTCGTTGTGTCCCTTGACCCAATGAAAGGAGACGCGGCGAGCCTCCGCCAACGTGAGCAACTCGGCCCATAGATCTGTGTTCTGCGCAGGCTGCCGGCTGGCCAGACGCCAACCGTTGGCGCGCCACTTTTCGGCATAGCCCCCGTTAAACATATCCACGACGTAGCGCGAATCACTGTAAATGGCGACGACTCCACGCGCAACCTGGTCCTCGGTCAACGCAGCCATTCCTCGAATCGCTCCCAGAATTTCCATGCGATTATTCGTGGTATTCGAAAAACCGCCCGAAAGCTCCACGACGTGACCGTTATGTTCGATAATCACGCCGTAGCCGCCGGGCCCCGGGTTGGGGGAACAGGCGCCATCTGTATAAATTGAAATATGTTGTTCTGAATCCATCTGGCCAATATGTCACGATGCGTCGAGGACAACAAGAACACGACGGCCCGAAAGATGCGTTTACGTTTAAAACCACCCCATAGGTCAGAAAAAAGATTAACCACGCAGTCTCCGAGTCTCAAGCGTAGCGGGTGGTAAATCTTCTCTTTCGCCTATGGCATGCTCAGAAGTGCTTGATCACGGACACGAAGCCCTGATGCTCTTTGACTTTCGAGCTGAGGGCGGCCTGTGATGGCACAATGCCATGCACGCTGTTGGCCCAGGTCAGAATGTAAGCTAGGTCGACGAAAATGCGGTTGGGCTCCTTGCCGAACGATATGCCTGTTCCGGCACTGACACTCAGAAACTCATCCGGGGCATTCAGCGCAGGCCGTTGTTCCCACGCAAAGCCGGCGCGCAGCGGGATTTCGCGGCGGCGTGTTAGAAAAAGATATTCCATTCCCGTGCGAACCGCCCACGTGTCATCGATGGGGTTCTGACCATGTGGCGATCCGTCCAGCGGATTGATTTTGCCGTCACCCTCGGCTTGAAAGGCGAAATCCGACCAGCCGGTAAAATTGACATCGAGCGTCGAATAAAAGAGCTGAGACCAGCGCCACAATACACCCACCGCCCAATACAGGGGGAAATCAAACTCGACGTCCTTGACCGTCGTAACCGTTGTATCGATTTCATCAACCACTTTCCCTGTGCGCTCTGATCTGGACACGACACGATTGTGGACGATCTTCTTCTGGCTCGCTTTGGCCGTCCAGGGCAGATCAAGGGCACCACCCACGCTCAGACGACGCGACGGTGTCCACAGCGCGCCTATGGTGCCATTGTAACCATGTAAATCCGTAATTTCGTTCACCTCTTCGTAGAGGCCCTCCACGATAAACACGTCGCGCTTGCTGGATCTCGATATGTCCGTAAACGGAGCAAAGCTCCCTGACTGCCGTGTGATCGGAAACGGTCCAAACAGAATGCCTCCCCCGACGGCGCTGCGGACTTTAAACGTGCCCGTCAAGACATAATCACTCGTGGTGCTACGTGAACTGACAGAATTCACGCGACTCTCGGTACGACCTTCGTAGGATGCTCGAACATGCGAGCGAATTTTTTCGCCGGAATTGGGATCCAACATATAGCTATTAACCGCGCCGCCGACAGACACGTTGGGCGTCACCTCAACGGCCAGCGCTGACGACAAGGCAGACACGACACCTTCCTGCTCGAATTCCAAGCCGGAAAGCAACGCCGAACCCAGCACTTGATCGAACTCGGTGCTCACGTCCGTGTGGCTATTGATCACAACATCCGCTTCCAGAAACAGTATATTGCGTTCGTTTTTCGAGATGTGGTAGCGTGATTGGCTGCTGAACGAATCGGCCGTTTTGGCAGCGTTGCGTTGCGTCGTGGACTGATTGATGTTGGCGTGAAAGCGCTGCTCAAAATCGTACGCCTCCTGATAGTTGATCGAGAACACGAAGTTGCGCTTCAAAGGCATACTATAGAATGGAATCGCGACGCTGAAATAGTTGAGATTGTGACTGCTAAATTCGTCATTCCCGACAAGAAAGGAATCGTCGCTGGAGCGATGCTCCTCCCGCTCGCTTGAGTAGCGATACACCACCGAGGCCTCGGGCCGTTCCAATTGCGTCAGGCCACCTGGGTTCCACGAGGCGGCCGTGGCATCATCGGCGACCGCGGTGAAGGCCCCCGCGAAGCCAAGCGCACGCGCACCTGAACCGGTCGGCAACGGTGCAGAGAATACGGAAGGTGGCCGAAACGGCGTCGCACCGGGCGCCGCCGGCGTGATCAAATCCCCCGTTGGACTAACGTGGGCCAGTTCGACCTCAATATCCACATCACCAAAAGCACCCAAGCCAACCGAGATAATCGCGGCGTGCGTCGTGCACACGCAGCCCGCCACGCCAAGACAGACGAGCCACTGCATGGGGCGCGTTGCACGTCCCACCACACGAGCTCGATCTAAATTGTGTTGATGCCGTCTCGTCATCGGTTTCCCTGAACAGACTTCACACGCAGCCACCATTGGCATGCCCAATACCGTAACAAAAGCGCGACTGTCCTAATAGAACGAACTAAAGACACGCCTCAGGATACATGGCGCCGAAACGTCACGTGTATCCCTACACCCTTAGCTGTCGAAGAAAAGGCTTTTTTCCTTCCCGTCATACAGGTTAAAGTTCGAAATAACCCGATTTCACTCTAAAATGGGTTTTGTAATCTGGGAAAATGATCATGGCTGAGAACAACGCCGATTCACAGTCCGATATCGACTTTGAAGCACTGCGCGCTAATGACGAATCCGCGTGGACGCGCTTCTTTGAAGAATTTGACCCCTTGATTACATCCGTCGTGCGCTGGTCCAAATGGCATTTCGACCACAGCACACAGGATGACATGGCGCAGGACATTCGCGCCGAATTGTTGCGCTGCGCGGTTAATTTTCGCGCCGATTCCAGCTTACGGTACTTCATTAAACGCATTTGTATCAATCGCTGTATCGACCGCATCCGCAGACAAGTTCGGGAACGTGCCCACGTCGTTTCGATCACCTACGACGGCCGCGACGGCGAAACGCACGACAGGGACACACCGACCCCAACCCGTTTTGACCCCGTCCGACTGGTCGTCGCGCAGGAAAGCGCCACCGCCGTCCGACGCCTGCTCGCCAAACTCGACACGACCTGCTCTGACGCCATTAAGATGTTCTACATGAAGGGGATGTCGTACAAGGATATGGCTGCACATTTGAATATTTCGACGAACACCGTAGGAAGCCGGCTCGCAAAATGCCTCGAAAAACTTCGTAAGTCTGCAACACATGATACATTTCTTGGGGAAGAAATGTGCGCGCACGCCGACAGTTAACCATGAAACGCGATGACGTCGATATTGGTCACATTTTAGCCAGAACGTAATATGAACACCAAATCATACAGCGAAGAAGACGTGTGGGCTTACGTCCATGGAGAAACAGACGCCGATACGCGAGCGGCTCTGGAAGCGGCGCTACAGAACGACAGCACGCTCGCTCAGGCCGAAAAGCAGATACGTGCGACACATACCCGCCTCGCCGATGGTCTACAAAGCAACGCGGACAATGACGAAGCGTTAACGACACGCGTGCTGGCGGCTTGGGAACGCGACCAGAAACCTGACTTGACCCTCGCGCCCCCAAGCCAGCACGACGACGAGCAATCAAGGCGCAAACGGCCTCGACTCAACATTTGGCACAGCGGCCTCGCCATTGCAGCTAGCTTGACCATCATGATGGGCATTCAAACCATTCGGCCGCGCAATGCATTTACGTGGACAGAACTCGCTGTGCCAAAGGCACGCGGCAGCAGCAACACCCCGCCCCTCTACAGCAATGCCGAAATGGATACGCTTCACCAACAGCTTGTCGAAAGCGTGAACCTTGCCTACGACAACGTCAGCAACGATTCCAAACGCGCCTCCGGGTGGACGCTGGCCACATCCATCACCCCAACCCAGGATCAGGCGTTCACACTCATGGTCGAAGCGCGCCGAAGGCTTGCGGCCGATACGGAGCAGTCTTGGACGAGCCAATTTGACAATGCGGACGATTATCGCGACCACATCGACACGTTTGCCGCTGAAATTGTGGGCGACCTGATGCGAGCCCTGTAGCGCACTTCTCGGAGTTGCGCTTTTGTGATGTGTCTATACGCTGAAATGTCTTTTGGTCGGTTATCGATACCCAGAGCACCCCTTTTATGAATGTCGCAAAACACAGATGCATGTGGCTCGGCGCCGTCGGCGCGGTGCTGCTTGCTGGATGCATAACCATGGATCCCGCCGCCATGGATCCATCCATCATGCGGTATCATAATTGGTGGAACTACTATGAGCGCGGACAAACCCGCCTTGCGGCTGGTGATGTCGGGGGTGCCAAAGCAGATTTCGAAAACTGTGTCGGGCTTCGACGAAACGTTAAATTTTCATTTCCTGAAGAACATTGGCGCGTTCGCACCTACGGCATGCACTTTCTGAATGCCTACTTCCCCCATCGCGAACTGGGTGTGTGTTACTTTCTCGGAGGCGACCTTGACGCCGCGAATACATGGCTGACCAAGTCCATGGACATGCAACCCTCGGGACGCGCGAAACACTATCTCAATAAAGTCAGAGCGCAGGCTCTTAACAAACAGCAGGTGCCTGCACCGGTCATCGAAATTGCTCCAGAATCGCTCGTCAAACTCACCAATGCCCGCAAACGAACCCTCGCAGGAACAGCACACGGCAAAGGTCATATTCAAAACCTGACCGTCGGCAAGCAACGCAGTTTCATCGAGCTTGCCGCAGACACAGAGCCTTTCAAGGAAGACATCACCCTGCGTAGCGGCTTAAATCGCATCCCGATTAGTGCAACAGACCTGAAGGGCCAGACCACCAAACGCATCGTCGAATGGATCGCTGATTGGGATCCCCCCGTCATCACCATCACCAAAGCACAACAAGTCGCAGGCGGTTGGCGTGTCGAGGGTGTCTGCGCCGACGGCATTATGCTTGGTGACGTCGCCATCATGGCGAATGCCCCACCGGCGCTCGCCGCCAAAGGCAAAAAGGCCGTTCCGCTCGCCTTTACCCTGCGTAAAGGCGAGCGCGTGACCGTCATCGCAACCGACGCCGCAGGCAATCGACTCTCGGCCGCTTTCGACGAACAGTCGCTCGGACTGGAAGAACAAGCCTGGCTCTGGGAACGCGCGACGGCAACGGCCGCGTCAGACAGCATGACAGACGGCGCCGACTGGATTGCCGTGCAGGCAGCCGCCCCTGTACCCAAAGAAGACCGCCTCAAGCCAAGTATCAAAATCAGCGCCAACACACGCCAGACAACCGAAGTGTTTCGCGACGAATTCTTTCTCTCTGGCGAAGCACGCGACACCGGCGGACTAGCGAGCGTCGCCATCAACGGCGAAGAGTTACTCGACACCGCCGGCGCACTGCAATACCACTTCGCGCGCAGGCTCCCGCTCGACGACATTGGCGCAACGAATGCGTTCGAACTCGTCGTCACCGATGCTGCCGGCAACGAAAACGTGAAAACATTTAGTGTGGTCATGCGAAACCCCGAGTATCTGGATGACGAGTATCGCCTCACACTGGGCATCCCTCCCATCAGCACAACCGAGGCGCACGCGAGCGACGCCAGTACGATTCGTGTCGAACTGGAAGACGCACTGGTTGAATGGCCCGCGCGCTTCAACCTCGTCGCTCGGGACGAAAACTGGGCCGACATCCTAACGGAACAGAAACTCAGCGTGTCGGAGCTTTCCGATCCACGTGCAGCCCTCGAGCTCGGAAAAATCGTCACCGCAGAACTGTTTTTGATGGGCAACCTGATCCAAGAAGCCAACGGCGTCACGATTTACGTCAGCATTGTCGACATCGACAAGGGCCGCGTCGTGGCCGGCACAGATGTGTACACCGAAAACCTGAGCAACTTTCGTAATCGCCAGTTTTATGTGTCCGGCTTGGCCCGAAAAATTGAACAGGAATTCCCCTTCGTTCAGGGCCGCATTGAGACCATCCGCGACAACGACGTCGTCATCAATGTCGGCAGCGAAAACGGTGTTGCCCGTGGCATGAAATTTGTGGTTTTGGAGCACACCAGCGAGGACGACACGATCTCGGATGTGGACGTGCGCTTTTTCAACGAACAATGGGTTCAACTCTCTGTAAAACGAGTAAAATCGAATGAGGGCACGGCCTCGATCGTGCCTCGGTCCGCCAAGGGTGTTGTGCAGAAGGGCGACTTCATCGTGTCCCGTTAGCGAGAAAACGGATACGTTTATAAATCAGTGTAGGGCCGAGCCAAAGAAAGGCGCCAAGCATGAGTGACGAAAAGAGAAAACGGGTCTTCATCAGCCACGCCTCCGTGGACGCCAAAAAAGCGGGCGAACTCTGCAACGCTATTGAAGGGCTGGGCTACCCCTGCTGGATTGCCCCGCGCGACATCGCCCCAGGCAAACAGTACGGCGAAGAAATCATCCGCGGCATCGAAAGCACAGACGGGCTGGTGCTCGTCCTTTCGAAAAAATCCAACGAATCTCCACATGTTCGCGACGAAGCCGAACGCGCCAAACACTATGGCAAACGCATCATCCCTATTCGGGTCGAAGACATTCAGCCGTCCAAGTCGCTCGAGTTCTATATCGCAACGTCACAGTGGATCGACGCCTTCGGCGCGCAATGGAACGCGGGCGTCGAAAGACTGGCAGCCACGATTGCCGAGATGGCTGGCGAGGAGGCGCCCCCACCGAGCGCGGCAGCTAGCGCATCATCAGCCAAGAAACCAACGGTCATGGTCGCCATTGGCTGTGCACTCGCCCTGATCGTCGGCATCGGGCTTTGGGCCACCAACCATCGCGCGGGGAAAGGTCCACAGGCGCAACCCCATTCGGACGAAAGCGGTGAAGCAAACACACAACAGGTTTCCGATGATCGCGGCGTGGTGCGTTTACAGGTTGACCCGGGCGTGCACCCCAATGCCTCCGAACTCATCCCGAGCTACCACGCGCTTGTCATTGGCATCAACCAATACGCCAATCACGGCACCAAAGGCTGGTCTGACCTGCAGACGGCACGCAACGACGCCAAACAGATCGCCGATCAGCTCAACACGGAATACGGCTTTGACGTTCGCCTGCTTTTGGATGAAGCCGCGACACGCGACACGATCCTGCAGGAGCTGGACGACATCGCGACGTCACATCCGGGGGACGCCATTCTAATCTATTACGCAGGGCATGGTTACTACAAGGAGGACGTCGGTCAGGGCTACTGGATCCCCTCCGACGCACGCAAGAACACTGAAGACGGCCATTTGGCCAAACAGGATTGGATTTGGAATTCGACCATTCAAGAAATCCTGAACTCGACCCAGTCGAAACACGTTCTGATGATTGCCGACTCCTGCTTCAGCGGCTCACTTTTTCGCGGCGCAGCCGACGAGGAACTCATGGCAAAGGAGGGCCAGTGGTATCGCCGAGCGATTGCAAAGGACTCACGCTATTTGATCACCAGCGGCGACATGGAGCCCGTCATGGATGGCGGCGGCGGCGGACACAGTGTCTTTGCCCGAATGATGCTTGATTACTTACGCAATGCGGACGCCCTTTTCTCGGCATCCGATCTCGCACAGTCCGTACGGGAACACGTCAGCACACAAACAGGCCAACTCGTACGCATGGGCCACTTGCCCGTTTCCTCACATGCCGGAGGGGAATTTGTGTTTTTACGTAAAACCAAAGACCTGCCCGAGGGCGTGGACGTTGTCGATGCGAATGAACCCGTGATTCCCGTCGCCGACATCCAACAACAAGTAAAATCACGCGGACGCACGCAAAGCTTTCAGGCGGCGATCGACTTACACAAAAGCGGAATCACCAACACCGCCATCAACATTTTGGCCTCGTGGGGTGGCGACAAATACGCACGCGCCCTCACGGCCGAGTTGGAGCAAACATCGAAACAAGCGCAAGTGGCCCGAATTCACAAACTGATTGAGGACATTGAACGTCGCAAGCAATCAGCCAATGACCAAGCCAACGCATGGAAGGACTACGCACGTCCACGTGTGCTCGCGTTGTTGCCCCCAAAGGTTCCGGATGGTGTTGCCATCGACCCGTCGCTGTTGCGACTGCTCAATGTCTACATGACAACCGAATTAAGCTTTTCCGGAAAAATGCAGATCGTCGAACGCGACGCTCTGGAATCCGTGCTTGAGGAACTGAATTTGGGCGCATCTGGGCTGGCCGACGAACGCGCAAGCCTGACGGTTGGAAAACTTTTACCCGCTAGCTTGGTGCTCATGGGCGACATTATCCCCTCAGGAAAGCACACGCGCATCATGCTGCGCCTGATCGACACCGAAACGACACGCATCCTGAGTTCCTTCAAAGGTGCTACCGATGCGGAAAACGATCTGGCTGATGTCATCGAAAAGCTTGGCGAAAGCATTACCAAAATGGTCGTGCGGGCACGACCCTTGACCGCGCGTGTTTTAGACAACGATGGCGAAACCATGCGCGCAGGGGCCGGACAATTCCACGGCACCACGCTTGACACAGAGTTCACCATAAACCAACGCAGCTATCCCGACGTCGCCAAACCGGATGATTTCCGCGAAACAAAAGTGGGGACCGCCATTGTTGTCGATCTAGGCGAAGAAACCAGTGATCTGGAACCGAGCTTCACCAACGAGGGCGACGCACCGGATGTAAACACGCTCTGGGTCAAAGAAAAGCGCAACTAAGCACGCCGCTCGCTATTTTTCTTTGGGCGCAAGGAGCTGCACGACCTCTGCATGGCCGCTTTTTTTCGCGAAGGAATAGGCTGTATCCCCATCAATGTCCTTGAGTGTCGCATCCGCGCCACCGGCGAGCAAGATTCGCGCAACATCGACGTGGCCTTCTGCTGCCGCAAACATCAGCGCAGAGAAGTGTTCGTCACTATCGACGAGATTCACCTTGGCCTTTTTGTCCAAGAGGAGCTTAACGGGCTCAACAGCTGGCGACGTTGCTGCATACATCAGCGCCGTGCGACCCGGGGGGTCGCGCTCATCGACACGTGCGCCGCGCTGCAATAACAGCCCGACGATTTCGGTATGGGCGTTAAAGGCGGCATACATCAGCGCCGTTCTTCCTTCGCCATCAAAGGCGTTAATGTCCACACCCGCTTTAACCGCGGCAATGACGACATCTAACGACCCCTCGAGTGCGGCCTCATAAAATGCCGGAGCCGGAGCCTTTGCCGGCACGGGTGCTTTGACGACACTGTTGGTCGAGAGCTCGGGCTTATCACCAGCAGGAACACTGCGCGTCGAACCGGAATCGCCGCACCCGCAAAAGAGAGCAGAACAGCTCACCATCAGAAAGCTACGTAGTAAAACGTAGCGCCGTTTTGTGGTCGTCGAAATATGCATTCGCCTACAATCCCCCGAACAGGCTCTTCATCGCAAGCTGAATCCGTAGATCGCGCTCGGTGCGACTGGTAGACGCGCCCAGTCTGGTTGGCACCGTACCGCGCCAGATGAGCGTGTTTGACTTACGGTCGACGAAATCAACAATCAACGTACCCTCCGGGTATGACGCAACCCCGCCGATGAGATTGACCGGCTCTGGCTGCCAGGTCGATGTTCCCGGCCGATGCATATACTGTTTGGCGTAGCCGTAAGTATAACGATCCTTGACGGTTGCGGCGCCCAGTTTTTCGGTAAGCGCCACGTGATACCCGACCAACACCGCGGGACGATCAGTCTTTGTATCTCCCTTGGCTTCCAACTCCGGAACAATGGCCTTTTCCAGATACTCAGGCACGTATTTGGCATTATCTTTGCGCTCAGCGAGATTAGCACCTTTACCGCTCACCTAGGCCCAATTGAACGTCTTGTAGACAGCCATGTTGGCCGAGGGCGCCTTGTAGGCGTTCATTGAGCTGGACGAGCAGCCAGAGGCAAATAGAGACATGGCAACCAACAGAGCGACCACGTATTTCATGGAACCGTTCCCGTTTTAAAAAAAACAAAGCGTAAATCCGGCGCGTATGGCTGCGCCATGCTCGCGTACACTATGATCTAGGCGGCATGTAAAATGCCCGCGGAAATACCGGGCAATACGAAGGCCTAGGGTCGGCGTTTGAGGGTCACGACAACGGGAAAATGATCCGAATAGCCTTCCACGTAGACCAGCTCCCGCGTGTCCCAATCGCGCATGCGACGAAAAGGCTTTGGACGCCCACGTTCATCCTTAAATTTATCGGGCTTATAAACACGATAAGATTTGGGCGCCACCTGCCACCCCGCTCGCCGTGATCGCGCTTCATCCAGCATACCCGCCGTCACGCTGATCGAATCAAAGGTGCGCCAGGAAAAGCCGTAGCGACTATAGTAGGTTCCATCGCGGCCGCGACGTAATCCGCGGTGCAGGTTGTACAAATAGTTCTCAGCCGGATTCTCCAGAGCGGCTTCACGATCGGCGATGCTTTTTAGCCCAAGAATCAGCGTGGCTGCTTCGAAGTCGTCGTTAAAATCGCCAAGCACAACGATGGCGGCGTCCGACGCTTTCGCCATGCGCCGGTCCACTTCTGCGCGAACCGCTTGGGCCTGCTTCATGCGAACAGGCAACGTTTCGTGCGGCGTGCCAAAGTGTGATTTCCAGTGATTCACGCACAGGGTCAACGGGGCTCCGTTGATCTCAAAATCAGCGAAAAGTAAATCACGCTGCGTGGCAACAGGAGTCAACCAGTTCGTACTGACGGCCGGATAGCGCGAGATGATGGCGACATCAATGCCGCGATGGTCTGGGCCTTCACGGTGAATGATGTAGGGGTAGGCGACCCCATTGCCCTTGGTAACACGTGCGGCCAAATCCTCGAGAACGCGTCGATTTTCGACTTCAGATACGGTGATGAAATCGGCCTTCAACGGAATTAGTATCTCGGCCAGATGGTCCAGTTTGCGCTGATAGCGCTCGGGCGTCCACAACTTGAAGGTGTGCGACAGAAACTCGTCATCGCCGGCGTTATCCGGATCATCGTCGGCATCGAAAAGGTTTTCGGTGTTCCAATGCATCACGATGAGTTCAGTCGGTTCGTCGGCGGCGCGAAGCGGCGCACTGCAAAGAGCCAGAAACGCGGCAGCGACAGCCACAAGTGTGATTTTGTGCTTAAAAGGGTTACTCATAAGGGATCTCCGTTTCTCATAGGGAAGTGCACGCCATGCGTTGCGCAGTCAGCCTGATCATGTTCGGCAGGAGCTGCAGCATTGCTCCGCAGTATACGATCAACTATTTTTGGGCACCTTCAAACAGTGCTGCAAATTTTCCATAGCCTTCATCCTGCAACTTATCAATCGGCACAAAACGTAACGACGCCGAATTGATACAGTAGCGGAGACCGGTTGGCTCGGGGCCATCTTTGAAAACGTGCCCTAGATGCGAGTCACCGTGCTTGGAACGCACTTCCGTGCGAGTGCCCCATAGTGATTTATCAATTTTTTCAATGACGTTTTCCGCCTCAACAGGCTCCCAAAAGGAAGGCCACCCAGTGCCCGATTCGAACTTGTGGTTCGACGCAAACAGCGGTTCCCCGGAAACAATGTCAACATAGAGCCCGGCTGTTTTGTTGTCCCAAAACGCGTTCTTAAATGGGCGCTCCGTACCCTCATGCTGGGTCACTTTATACTGAAGGGGTGTCAGGGTCTGCTTCAGCTCAGTATCGTTTGGTTTGGTATACACCTTTTCGGCTCCTTTTGCTTCATCTTTGCCCGCATTAGCCACTGTCCACGTCGTGACGACGGCAGCGCAGACGACGATCAGAATCAACACATTGTCTTTCATGGTAACTCCTTGCTTCTGGCAACAATCTTAGCATCAGCATGTTCTCTACGCCAAGGTTAGTCGAACGCCAGATGGCCGGATTTGGTAAAAAACACTTTTTTCTGAAAAAAGGGGCCAAAACAGTTAGTAATTGACTCTTTTGGGGACATTGTTATTGTTCAACGCCTTGATTTCACACCCCGAAACCGGACAGAACAACCCAGGACCCTACGATGTCAAACACCATGGACCTAAGCGTCGATTTGAGCGGAAAAGTAGCCCTTGTGACGGGCGGCGGCGGCATTCTATGTAGCCAGATGGCCAAGGACCTGGCCGCCTCCGGCGCAGCAGTAGCCGTCATGAGCCGTACGCAGTCGAAAATTCAGGCCGTTGCTGACGCCATTACAGCAGCGGGCGGAAAGGCCATTGCCGTCAGTTGCGACGTTCTGGACCGCGACGCCCTTGAAGCCGCACGCGAGCGCATTGAGTCGGAGCTTGGGCCTGTCGATATCCTCGTCAACGGCGCGGGCGGCAATCACCCGCTCGGCACGGCAACGGTCAACCACTGCAGCGCCGCCTTGCTGGACGACACACCCGAAGGCACGCGTACCTTTTTCGACCTCGACCTCGAGGGCGTTTCCTTTGTCTTCAACGTCAACGTCATTGGCACACTACTTCCCAGCCAGATCTTCGCACGCAGCATGGCGCAGCGCGGCGAAGGCTGCATCATCAACATTTCGTCCATGAGCGCCTACACCGCGCTGACCCGCGTGGGCGCCTACAGCGCAGCCAAAGCCGCCATCAACAATTTCACCGGCTGGCTGGCCGTCCACCTCTCTAAATGCGGCGTGCGCGTCAACGCGATCGCCCCAGGGTTTTTCCTGACCGAACAGAACCGCGCCCTGCTCACAACGGAAGACGGCGGCCTATCTGAACGCGGTCAAACCATTATGGACAGTACGCCCATAGGTGAATTCGGCAACCCGGAAGACCTGAGCGGGACCCTGCTCTGGCTCGCGTCCAGCAGTTCTCGCTTTATTACAGGCACCGTCATTCCGGTGGACGGCGGATTCAACGCATTCTCAGGGGTCTAACGCAAGGGCGCCACACGCGCCGCTTCAGTTTAATTTAACAACAACAGCACTGTGGTTCAGGGAGAACACAACATGCAGAAAGCCGATATTGGATTAATTGGTTTGGCCGTCATGGGCGAAAACCTCATTCTCAACATGGAAAGCAACGGCTACCGCGTCGCTTGCTTCAATCGCTCAACCGAGAAGGTCGACAATTTCATGTCGACGCGCGGAAAAGGCAAAAACTTCATTGGCTGCCATACGGTCGAGGACCTGGCCGCTTCGCTAGAGCGTCCGCGACGCGTCATGATCATGGTGCGCGCTGGCGCTGCCGTCGATGCCGTGATCGAAAGCCTGCTCCCCCACCTTCAAGAAGGCGACATCATCATCGACGGCGGCAACAGCCACTACGGTGATACGATTCGACGCACAAAAGCCCTCGAGCAGCAGGGATTCCTCTTTGTTGGAGCCGGCGTGTCCGGCGGCGAAGAAGGTGCTCTCAAGGGTCCGTCGATCATGCCCGGCGGCAGCAAAAAGGCCTGGCCCGCTGTGAAGCCCATCTTTCAGGACATTTCAGCCAAAGTCGACGACGGCAGCCCGTGCTGCGAATGGGTTGGCCCCGATGGTGCCGGACATTTTGTCAAAATGGTACACAACGGCATCGAATACGGCGATATGCAGCTCATCTGCGAAGCCTATCACATTATGTCACAGGGCCTGGGCATGACGCCGTCAGAAATCGGCGAAACGTTTTCGGAATGGAATAAGGGCGTGCTCGACTCCTACTTGATCGAGATCACCAGCGAAATTTTGATGAAAAAGGATGACGAAACCGGACAAGCCATGGTGGATGACATTCTCGACACCGCCGGCCAAAAAGGCACCGGCAAGTGGACCTCGGTGGCCGCGCTCGACTTGGGCGTCGCCGTCCCCCAAATCGCCGAGGCCGTCTTCGCGCGTTGTTTGTCAGCGGTCAAAGAAGAGCGTGTCGCGGCATCGAAGAAGCTGCGTGGCCCGCGCGCAACCTTCCGTGGCGACCGCGCCAAATTTCTAGGTCAGTTGCACGACGCCGTTTATGCCGCCAAAATCTGCTCTTACGCGCAGGGTTATCAATTGCTTCGTGCGGCCTCGGATGAGAATGGCTGGAAACTCAATTACGGCGAAATTGCGCTGATGTGGCGTGGTGGATGCATCATTCGGGCACAGTTCCTCGGCAACATCAAAGACGCCTTCGACAAACGTCGCAAGCTCGCGAATCTGCTGCTGGATCCGCACTTCAAACGCGTCATCAACAAGGTGCAACGCCCTTGGCGCACCGTCATCCGCGAAGCCGTCAAACTGGGCATTCCTGTGCCGGCTATGGGAACCGCACTGAACTACTTCGACGCCTATCGCAGCGAGCGCTTACCGGCCAACGTGCTACAGGCACAGCGTGACTATTTCGGCGCGCACACCTATGAGCGCATCGACAAGCCGCGTGGTGAATTCTTCCACACGAACTGGACAGGTGAAGGTGGATCCACATCGGCATCCACCTATACGGTTTAGCCTGAAAAGCGCAGTTGAAACCCAAAATGGGGAGATCTGCGTGGACGCGTAGGCGTCACGGTCTATGGATGCGGGCGCTATACACCGACACGGGAACGTCGGAGCCGTTGAACTGTCGGGTGCAGGTTTAACGCGACGCCCTTTTAGGCAAGCGCGCCGTTAAACCAGTCGAGGGCCGCCGACGGTGATTTTTCGCCTAGCTCGGCGGCGTCCGCACTGCTGATGGCAGGCAAGGCACCGACACGCGCAAAGTAGTCATTGCGTTTGGCGGCGTCCGGGTAATCAGACACAGCCTGCTCGGACAGATAGCCGTAATTCACAAAGCGCAAGAGATTGGTGTGTCCCACCATGACCTGTGCGCCGCGCGTGAATGACGCCGCGTGCTCGCTCAGGACATCGCCGCTGAGATCATCCACAAAGGGCAGCCCCTTCTTGTTCATTTCGGTACCAATGTTAACGGGCATGGCCAGATCATCCGCAGCAGCAACGATTGCTCTTAGATTGGCAACGTTGATGGCCTTTTGTTCGGGGTCAGCGATATTCCAGTTGCGATCGGGCACGATGTTCAACGCCGCACAGCCAATCGTCTTCATATTTTCCAGCAAGGCGCGGCCATCAGCTTCACCGCCGCTGGTCCCATCAAGCCATGTCACCATCGGAATCGCATCGCTGATGAGCGCCCATTTGACAAAGTCACGCACCGGCGGAAAGGTCTCTTCGGACGGCTGCTCGTATCCCACGCCGCCGCTCTTGACGAGACGGGCACGCACGAGATCTTCCCACTTGGGACGGCTCGCGAGAACCGCCGCCGTGGCCACGTCATTCATCTTGAAAATGTCGGCCCAAAACGCCTGCAGGCGACCCGCGTCACGAAAGACCTCAATCGACTTGTTACAGTAGGCCCGAATGATGTGGCGCTCGGTAACGCCGGCCTTTGGGGTAAGCGTCAGCACATCGTTTTCATAATCAATCGCAATGTCGGGCAAGTGTGGATTAACGCGAGCAATCAGTTCGATGTTGCGATGCGTTGAATGGTCGGCCAGACGTTGCAACCCGCGGCCGGACTCGCTATCAGCGGCCGGTTTGTCAACAAACCCAGCCGCCATAATGTAGGTCACTCCCGGCTCACCCGGCGAACAGATATCGACGGCAGCATAGTCGTCGTAATAGGCCCGGGTTTCTAGGCTGGCTGCCACGCGCAACCCCAGTACTGTGCCGGCATCAATAAATTCGCGCACACCGTCTAGGACATCAAAATCGCAAAGTCCAGCGGCATACAGACCGCGTTGGCGCGATTCCCATGCAATACGGCTTGGTGACCAATCTTCCGCATTGAACGAGAAAAATGAATGCATGTGCATGTTGACGTTGGCCGTTGCTTCGGGCAAGACACCCGCCTCAAGACCAAAGTAGGCGCCAAGTGCACTACGGCGTTCATCGGGATCAAAAGCGTTCAACGTCGTATCGAGGTCCATAGCGGGTGCATCCTTTTCGGTTGTTGGGAAAATGGTGGCGTTAACGGTTTAAGAGCGCGGCCACGCGTGGCGCGAAATACGTCAACACCATGTCTGCGCCGGCGCGGTGAATGGAGGTCACCATTTCCAGCATACCCTCGTCGGCATCCACCCAACCTTTTTCGGCCGCCGCCATCAACATGCTGTATTCCCCAGACACGTTATAGGCCGCGATGGGTACGTCAAAAGAAGCTCGTGCATCAGCAATGATATCAAGATAAGCCAAGGCGGGTTTGACCATGATGACGTCCGCGCCCTCTTCAATGTCCAACTGCATTTCGTGCAGCGCTTCGCGTCGATTGGCCGGATCCATCTGGTAACTTTTCTTGTCGCCCTTTTTGGGTGCGGACTTTAAGGCGCCGCGAAAGGGACCATAGAAGGCAGAGGCGTATTTAGCGGAATAAGCCAGAATGCCGACGTGATTGTACCCTTTGTCGTCCAGCGCACGACGAATCGCGCCAACGCGACCGTCCATCATATCGGAAGGAGCCACCCAATCCACACCAGCAGCGGCATGCGCCAGAGCCATGCGGCACAACACGTCGACCGTTGGGTCGTTCACCACCTCATCGCCCACGACAAGTCCGTCGTGGCCGTGATGCGTATATGGATCCAGAGCGACATCCGTCTGCACACAGAGTTGCGGAAGTTCGGCTTTGATCGCGGTGACCGCGCGTGGAATCAGGCCATCTGCGGCATAGGCGCCCGTGGCGGCGTCGTTCTTGTCATCGCAGTAGCCAAACAGGTTTACAGCCGCGATGCCCAAGTCAAGATTCTGCCGGCAGACGTCGATGCACGTATCGATCGAATAGCGAAACTGGCCGGGCATGCTGTCGATGGGCTCGCGCTTGCCCTCGCCTTCGACAAGGAACATGGGGTAGATCAACATGCCGACATCAAGTCGCGTTTCGCGAACCAAGCCTCGAATCGATTCGAGACGACGGAGGCGTCTAGGTCTGTGCGATAAATCCATAATCCATCCTCCAACGCCATCCCGCCGTACGCGGCTATGCGCTCACGTTCACAACGGCCTTCATCACATTGTCTTCGTACCCAGACACCAAGTCAAAGGCAGCCTTGCTCTCAGACAGCGGATACCTATGCGTAATCATCTGATCCACGTCGATGCGCCCCTGTTCAATCAGGTCGATCGCCGGTTGAACGCACTCGTTTTGGCGGCGTACATTTTGAATGTTTATCTCTTTGCGTCGAATCGCGTCACAAGAAAACGACACGCGATCTTCTTCGGGAATTCCAATAAACATCAGTTTGCCGCCGGGCTTCAGCAGGGCGATGGCGTCATCGAGTGCGTCCTGTTTTCCGCAGCACTCGAAAACAACATCGAGTAGACCGGGCTCGGCATCGCTGATTTCACCGACCGCATCCTCCTTAGAGCGATTTCCCGCCCAGGTGGCACCCACGTCACGCGCCTTGTCGACACGGCCATCAATTTTGTCCGTCACATAAATCGTTTCCGCGCCTTCGGCCAACGCCGACAGCATCACGCTCATCCCAATCGGGCCAAAACCCAGAATGCCAATTTTCGCCCCCTGCATAGGAATGCCGGACAAGGCGACGGCATAGACCCCGATGGACAGCGGCTCCACAATGGCCGCCTGCTCAAGCGTTGTGGAATCACTCACGCGAAAGCAACTGCCTTCGGGCATAACAATGCGCTCAGACAGACAACCTTCCGCCTGCCCCGGGCATCCCAGAAAACGCAGCTGGCGGCAGGTGTGCTCTCGCCCAATAAGACATTGATCACACTGCCGACATGGCATGGCCGGATCCACGGCGACGCGATCACCGGGTGCGACGCGCGTTACAGCAGACCCCACTTCAAGAACGATCCCCGAAAACTCGTGCCCAACGGCATAGGGGTAAGAGACAACCTGGCTGCCGATACGACCGCTTTTGTAATAGTGAATGTCGGATCCGCACACCCCGACCGTACCCACTTGGAGCAGCACGTCATGTGCATTCGCGACATGCGGCTCATCAATGTCGCACATTTCCATGCCTAAAATATCGGTCAGAACCATGGATTTCATGACGTACACTCCGTTCGTGTTTAAGGAACCGGAGCCTATGACATATCCTGCCGAAACTCAATAGCTATCCGTTACGTGATCCCGGTAAAATTCCGCAGGTCGTGTCGAAAAATACCGCCCCGGAGACACTTGCAGCCTTGTGATCAAACACCGGAACGGTCTAGAATGTCACACACCATGCCAACGCTCCTCAACAAAACCATACGTCTCTTCCTCGACAGCATCGGTCGCCGCGACGAATACGAATTTTATCTCTCCAAGTTCACCAACATCGATGGGTCGACATTTGCACTGGTCTGTCCGGACGCCGATGACATCGAGAGCACGGCACAAGCCCTGGCTTTTGACCTCGACACCCTAGCCCGCCTGGAGCTCTTTCCGGCACTATTGCTAGCCGGCAACGAGGTCCAGCGCATGAAAATGCGCCTTCTCGACACGGACCACAAATTTGACGTGCACGCCGTAGAGGATTTTTCATCGGCAAACATTGCAGCGGCGGAACAGTTTGTTCGCACATGCACCGCACAGCGCACGACCGGTATTTTGACAACACAGGGCATCGCCCTCGCCGACAGCCTACAGGCGCTTATTCCAAACATCACGAACCGCGTCCACGCGCTACGAAGCGCAGGTCCGCTGCGTGCCGCTGACAGTACGCCGCGCAATTACATCTACATGAGCGATAGCCCCGCGGCGACGCTGCTGGCCGACGATGTCAGCACCGCAGAAGTTGGCATAAAGGTCATGCAAGCTCACCCCTGCGCACACGTATCGATTTGCGCACCATGGCAACTCTTACAGGAGCTTTTTACCGTCAAAGGCGCGGGCACCGTCGTGCGCCGCCGCTCTGAGATCGACATTGTCGACGTGCCCAATGCCCTGGACGTGGAACGCTTGATGGACCTCCTAACGGAAGCCTTCGGCCGCGAACCCATCGCAGAGCGCATCATTCCAAACATTCAGCGCGCCCACATCGAAAAAAACTATCGCGGCGCTGCCCTTATCGAAACGCACCCAGCCGGAGCGTATCTCTCAAAATTCGCAGTTGGAACACAGGCGCGCGGTGAAGGCCTGTCCATTGAGCTCTGGCGAAGCATCACAGCACAACACCCTGCACTCTTCTGGCGATCACGCGCGAACAACCCGATCAACCATTGGTACGACCGCTACGCGCAAGGCCATCATGACGCCGGCAACTGGCGCGTGTTCTGGCATGGAATCGCCATCGCCGACCTACCCGACGTGATTAACTATTGCGTTACGCGCGAATCCGACTTCAGCAGCTGATCGACGCACCCCACGAATCATTATGCTCATTCACGACGACACCATTGCCGCCATTGCCACCGCCCCCGGCGAAGCCGGCGTTTCGATTACGCGCGTTTCGGGCCCAGAAGCCTTTGCGATTGCTGAAACACTGTTCGACGGCAAGACGCGCCCATCCGCAATGGCCGGAAACAGCTTTGCTTACGGCCGGTTGCATGCCGCGGATGACGGCAACGCGACGCTGGACGAGGTCATTCTATTGGCCTACCGAGCGCCACACAGCTACACACGTGACGATGTCATCGAAATCCAGTCACACGGCGGCAGCGTCAGCGCACGGCGCATTCTGCGCGCCGTTTTGGAGGCTGGGGCACGCATGGCCGAGCCCGGCGAATTTACGCGTCGCGCTTTTCTGAACGGTCGCCTCGACCTCCTGCAAGCCGAAGCCGTCGCCGATTTGATCCGCGCGCGTAGCGACCGGGCCGCCAGTGCGGCCGTCGAGCAGCTTGCCGGAAAGCTCAGCGACGCCTTCAACCAAATCTACGACAACCTGATTACGGTGGCCGCCGACATTGAGGCCACCCTTGATTTCGCGGAGGAAGAGCTCCCGGAAGAAACCCTGCCCGCACTAAGCGCGCGCCTTCGCGACGTCGTTCAAGCCATGCAAGACCTGCTGGCGACCTGGGAAGAAGGGCATTTACTACGCGACGGCGCCCTCGTTGTGATATCCGGTCAACCGAACGTCGGAAAATCAACACTCATGAATGCGCTGCTTGGGAAAAGCCGTGCGATTGTCACCGACATGGCCGGCACCACGCGTGACACCATCGAAGAACATCTGGTTGTAGACGGTGTACCCTTGCGGCTTGTCGATACAGCGGGCATACGCGACGTCGACTGCGTGATCGAAAAAGAAGGCATCCGACGCGCGCGCGCCTCCATGGATAGCGCCGACATCAACATCCACATGCTAGATGCCTCGCAAGCGCTCGACACGCAGGACGCTGCCATGCTGCAGCGCCTCGACCCACAGCGCACCATTGTCGTGCTAAACAAATCGGATCTTGGAAACCGTGTCGACACGGCCGCGCTGCCGCCCGATATGGCATACTGCCGTTCTGCATTGCGACGTGGCGAAGGCCTGCAGGCGCTCACCGACGCCCTGGCCGAGCATTTGCACGTGCAACACAATGCACCGCCGCACGCCGTGATTTCAGAGCGCCACCGCGACCTCGTGCACTCCGCCCTGGGCGACACAGAAAGTGCGCTGCAACAACTTGAAGACGGCGGCGGCGACGCACCCATACTCAGCTCGCAGGCCATGCGTGAAGCATTGGAGACTCTCGGAACCGTCACCGGCCGCGCCTATTCAGACGCATTGCTGGACACCGTTTTCAGTCGGTTTTGTATCGGAAAATAAGAAGGGGCTGATCCAGTGAGCATCATGGTACCGCTCGTGGCCATCGTCGTCGTGGTGATCGTCATTGGCTTTTTTAACGACTAAGGCCAAGCGAAGTAGCGAAACGCCGCCACAAATGAACTAACGCACTTCGTGCGTCTTCATATGCTCTCTGTTTGCGTTTTTCGTGGTTTCATGTACGCTCCAGTACAATAAGTGCGCGCAACGGGGCAGCGATTTCGTTGCAGGGGTGCAAAACGTGCGTCATCAACATTAGAAGGTCAAGGAGGCCCCCCATGCTCAACTCGCGAACCCTATGCTCGCTCGCCATGCTCTGCCTGTTGTCGACGACAACGATCGCACAGTCCAGCGATAAAAATGTGGACGCCTACACGATTTCCACCATGCGCATCGATGGAACAGCTCTCGCCATCGTCAAACTTCAAATGACAACAGGATACGTTTGGCTGCTGGATAAAGACGAATGGATTGAACTGGCCCCACCCAAGAACCTGCCTGAATCAAAATACGACTGTTCCCTGGCGCCGGTTGGAAAAAAAACTTGGATTTTAACGCTCTGGGACACCGCCTCGGGCGACACGTACATTTATTCGTCAGCAACCAAAGGCTGGCGCTTCACGCGCAACCGCGAGAAAGAGTAAGGGTCGCAAGCCGTTCCTGTATCGACATCTGAAGCCACTGCCATCCCATAGGCCAAAGGCAAGACTCAACCACTTCTGCCTGCGGCAGCAGGACACGTTTACCACGCGGCACGCGTGGCTTGGCGACCTTCGCTACCTTCTGTGAAATGCTTAAGAGCAGCAGGGACCATTACTGGAACCGCTTGAACTAGCGCCAGTAGTCCGCCCAAGCCCTATTTAAAGAGGCCTTTCAGGTCATCCAGCACCCTCTCTGCCTCTTTCTTGAGCTTATCACCCTCCACGCCCAGAACGTCCCCAAGTTCTTCAGCGTGTTTATCGATTTTCTCACGCGCACGATCGATTTCCCGATTTACGCGTTCGGATTCCCCCACAGCGGCAAGGGCGCTGGAGACAACCTGACGCGAAAGTTGCTCGATCGCCTGACGGATAACCACGTCGACGGGCCCTTTTAAACCGCTGAACGAAATAAGGGCCACGTGCACGCTGCCGGTTTGGTCAAAGTCGACCGCGTTGTAGGCCACCTCGACATCGCGCAGATCAAAGTTGTCCACCTGAATCTGGATTTGCTCTTCAGCGTCCGCCTCCGTTACTTCAGCCGAACCCGACTCAGCAGGTTCGCTTTGAGCTGCGGGTTCGGCACCACCGGCCTCAGGCGCTGAATCCACGCTCGGCGAATCCGCCTCAACGGACAGGCTATCTATATGATCCTGAACGGCCTTAAAGTTGTTTTTACGGCCTCGCAGTTCGACCTTGATGGTGGGACGTGTGAGCTGTAGGTCACGTATCGCGCCTGTCCTATAATCGACGGACGCGGTGATCTCCCCAATGGCGAGCATTGCGCCATCGGAAAAGCCCTCCGGATTGCTGATTCGAAAATCGCGAATCGTGGCCTTTCCGGATCGAAGCAGGGTTTCAACCGACCCGACGGTGACGCTTGTTCCCGTCACCCGGCTTCCCTCGCTCTCGATGACGCGCTTCACAATATCATCAATATTGCGTGTCAAATACAGCACGACGGCGCCACCCAATATAAGCAACCCGACCAGTACAATTACCGTTTTCTTCATGGAACTCCTTTAATACGAGATACAATGGCTAAAACCCGACCCAAAAGACGCCCGCCAAACCATTTTACGACGTCCCCACTTTTGCAGGAATAAGCGCAAGGCGCCTCACGACAGGTGTATTGAGATGAGGAAATAGTGTTCGAAACTGAATATGTATTTTTGGCTTGTGGGCGGCCCTGTTTTTGGCTTGTGGGCGGCCCTGCTTTTGGCTTGCCGCATTTGGACTCGCGTGACTATCTTTCTGAGTGTAAATCGCGATGCTTCTAGCTGCCCGAGGCAGCCGCCCACGGACCAATGTTTACCGTTAAACTCACCGACCTAGCAACACGAAAGGTGCCACGATGACCACAACGGACAGATTAAACCGACTGGCCTGTTGCACATCTACCCTCCAACGCCGCTGGCTCCTGCCTCTTCTGGTGACGGCCGCCATGCTTGCACAGGACACGAACGCCGAACAAACGCGACGCGCGCTGATCATCGGAATCAACGATTACTCTTCCGGCGGCAATGGTTCCGGCGGGCGCGACAAGTGGACAGACCTTGACGGGGCCATCAACGATGTTGAAGGGCTAAAGGCCATCCTTGTGTCCAAATACGGATTCCTTCCAGCAAACATCCAGACGCTGATCAACAAAGAGGCCACGCGCAAAAACATTTTGGACGCCTACCATGCCGTACTGATCGACCCTGTGAAGAAGGGCGAC
>JAPKCZ010000164.1 GCA_028822745.1 Kiritimatiellia bacterium
CGATTTTTTCGCAACCGATCGCGCCCCGCACGATTTGCAAATTCAGCTCCATTCGACCAACGGAAACGTTTGGTCCTACAATGTAACCGCGCAGGTCACCCAGACACAGACCTGGCAGAGTGTCGGTGCATCGTTGGGTTTTGCTGATGCGTGGGGGCCCTTGCCGGGCTTCGCTGATACCGCGGAACAATTTCTATCTGATTTAGGCGATATCGACTGGGTTGGGCTCTATATCTTCCGTGAAGAGGCCACCGCAGAGCGCTACGGTTTAGACAACTTCATGTTGTACGTGGGCACGCCTGAACCGGGTGAAACCGTGCTTCTTGCCGCCGCGTTGCTCGCTCTGTTTCTGGGCGTCCGCCGACGTCGCGAAGACGACGATCCCGTCCTGAAATAGATGTTTTTTTTAAGGTCCTTGCATCGCTGCGCCAACAGTCTTCCGGCTGCTTAGGAAGCGACAACCTCAAATCAGGACGCCACCCTCAAGCGGATGGCAGTTCGTTTAATTCGGGTTCTTGACCGGCGGACCAACGGTCAAAATGGCTTCTTGCTCGTCAAGTGAACGGTCTTCGGCCTGCTCCCGAAGTGCGTAACCCCATTGGTCGAGATAGCGTCGAAACGCAATCATGTCGGCTTCTGTCGCATCACGTACCCGAGAGCGCGACAGGCTCTCTTTCAGTAAGTCTATGGCTTGTTCGTAGTGGCCCGCGCCCGCAAGCATCTGTGCTTCGAGCGATTGCGAGCGCAACCAAGCTGGGCTACCTTCCGTCACGATGGCCTTCAGGCGTTGCAGCGCATGTCGTGCCGCATTCGTATTGCCGACACGCACGTACACCGTTGCGGCCGTATCGAGGAAATTCGTGTTCGCGGGTGCATAGGCCATGAGAGCGTCTACATAATTCGTCGCTTGGTTGATGCGCTCCGGAACGTAGCTGAGGGCGTAGGCCAGATTGTTCTTAAGTTCGAGATCGTCCGGAAAACGGCGCACCGCATTTTCAAGAATGTCGCAGGCGCGCTCATGGTTTGACATGAGTTGCGATGTTTCGGCGCCCAACACGTATGTCATTCGATTGGTGGAACCAATTTTCAGGGCATCGGCGAATTGGGTAATGGCCTCTACGGTTTCCCATCCACCGCGTTTATAGCGCACATAGCCGAGCATCTCTGCCCACAAGACGTTATCTGGATCGAGTTGGCGTAATCGTTTGAGGGCCTCGACCATGCCGTTGTCTGTGGAAACACCTTCGACGCTTTTGAGTTCGACCAGCTTCTGGTACAGACTGCCCGGCGGGCGTACGGCAGTGCGCAGTGCCGCTTCGGCGTTGGCAATGGCGCCCTCGCGGTCCCGCGCGAACAGGGAGCAGCGAAGCCCTTGCACGTAGGCGGGTAAGAGCCCGTTGGCACGTGTGACGGCGACACCGGCGAGTGCATTGGCGTGTGCATGATATGTGTAACGATACATGAGTTCGCAGGCGCGTGTTAGCGCTTCGGGGTGAAAGGGAGAGCGTGGGCGCGTTCCTTCGAGCACGCATTCGCGAAGACGTTCTGCATCCTTGTCACGCACCGCCAGCGAGAGGTCGGCCAGCCAGAGTTCGGGGTCGTCGGGACATAGACGCCTCGCTTCTGCCAAGCGCGCGTCCTGGATGCTGTTTAGGCTGATTGTCCAGCGCCACAATGCTGCCGATGTTGGAAACAGTTCGCTGGCTCGGGTGGCTGCACGGGCAGCGTCCTCGAGTCGCTCCGCTCGGCAAAGCAGCAGCGTAAGCTGATTCAGCGCAACCGCCTTTTCGTGTGGATCCCGGCCGCAGCCCTCCCACGCCGACATGTTTGCACTGTCGCCCTCGGCATTCTGTTCGTAGCAGTCGAGCCAAAGGGTGATCATCGCCTTCAGGTACGGACTGATTGCGTTTTTGCGATGAAATGCCAGCACCTGCGCGTTCTTCGCAAAGCTGGATTCGGGCGGCAGAAACGCGTAGTTCCAGATCAGGCTCAATTCGGCCGGTGGTAGAACGTGGCGTTGACGCAGGGTTTCGTCAACGAGAGGGCTTGGCAGTAGGGCGCTTTTGCAGAAGGCCTGCATGGCCCGGTAGCGTTCGGTCTGAAACAGGGCTCTTGCATAGAGGTGTTCGTGGGCGCGCGCACGACGCGTGTTTTGCTTCTGCAGTTCAAAGGCCGCTTGTTCGGGCATGTTGTTCAAGAACAGGATTTCCGCATAAGCGCTCTTGGCGAGGGCGGATCGCGGGTATGCCCGATGGGCCTTTTCGGCCGTGAACAGTGCGGCGAGTGTCAGGCGTAGTTCGCGTTGAGCGCGTGCCAGACGTAGCAGGGCGTTGAGCTGCGGAACGTCACGCGTATCGTAACCGCGTAACGTTTCGTAGACGTTTTGCCAGTCCATGCGTCGTTCGTAGATTTCTGAAAACGTGATTTGCACGCGATCGACTTCGCTAGGGTGATCGTCCGCGATCAAGTCCAATTCGGTCTTCCATGCGTCGCTTGTGTTCTGAATGTCGAGCGCTTGAACGAACAGGTAGCGCATGGGTAGGCTGAGCGCATTGCGCTCGCGTCGCTCGCTAAACGTGTTGATCGCCGCGTTTAGGTTTTCTCTACGAAACGTCACGGCTCCGCGACCGGCCAATGCGTCGCCGTTGGGGACGTGCTCGCCGTGCCAGCGCCAGGTGCGCAACGTTTTGCTTATCCAGAAAAAGGGACGCATATCGATGGTGTCAAAAGCGTTTGGCGCAGAAAAGCTCAGGAAGCGTCGCCGGAACGTAAACCAATCGCCGCCATGAAAAACCTGACTCATCGCCAGCGTAGGATGAGCCGGGTCAAGTTCGCGAATTCGGTAATAGAGCGCCCATGCCAAATCGGGACGGGCGAGTTGAAAACATTTTTCGAAGAGCAAGAATATGGCGTCGATGTTGTCGCTCGCGCGGATGGCGCTATGCAAATGGGTTGCAAAGCGCACTTCCCACTCGCTGTCGGGGCGGCGAATCGACATGTAATAGAGCGGTTCGAGAACACGTAAATCATCGGGCCATGTGGACGCCGCCGTTTTTGTCATTTCGCCGACGCTGTAAGGCTCGTTCAGGTGCATGTATGCTTCAGCCACGGAAAACGCGATCGTTGGATGCGTGTATTCGGTCAGTTTGTCGGTGTCGACGATGGCTTGCCATTCATGCCGCGACCGCAGATACGGGTAAAGCAGGCTGATGCGGTTCAGGTTGGGCGACCAGTGCGCCGCGACGCGGATATAGCGTGCGACGGCTTTCGCGTCATCGTGTTCGTAGGCAAGTTGGGCCAGAATCATGGCGACGCGCGGGTTGCGCTCCTTAATGGCGTCTGGCAAATCGGTGATGATCTCGTCGGCTTCGTCCAAGTGTTCGAGGGCCATCAACGCGTAGCCCTTGAGGACTTGCTTTTCACGCGAGGTGCTGTCCGTGGCGTTGGACAGGGGGCCTACCTGTTCCAGCAGTTCGTCAAAGCGCTGCAGCATCAGGAGCAGCCGAAGCATCATCAATTTCCACTCGGGCTCAATGTCGCCGCCCTCATTGATTTCGACAATGCGAGCGAGGTAGAGCGCTTCCTCGTATTGCTCCGCATCGTAGGCGGATTGTGTAATTTCGCGTAAAACGGCGGCGCGGCGCGACGGGCGGTTGCGGTAGGTGCCAAGGCTGAGCACGACGACGGCAAGCAATGACGCCCAGATCAGGAGATGAATGCGGCCAGATAATCCTTTGCCGGTTGGCCGTGTGTGTGTCACGTCGTCGTGTGTCGCGCGCTCGGCAATTTTTCGCTGCCAACGGCGCCAGACCAAAATTTCCGTGTAGACGAGGGCGACGGCCAGAAGCACGATCCAACTGGCGGTGTCGTGTAGGTAATTGATGTTCGAACGGTTGGCGAGACGCGGGACAAATAGGACCATGGTACTGATGCGGATGATGTTGAGGATCAGTGCCTGCAGGAGGGCTAGGGGTAGAACCACCAAGCATGCGCGCCAGCGAAAGCGGTTCAGGATCGCTAAGCCTAGCGACAGAATAAACACGGTCGTGGAGGTTCGCATACCGCTGCACCATGCCGGGACTTCGTAAACACTGAAGCCCGTGCGCAGCACCAGTCCGTCCGCCCAGGCGCGTGCATCAAGTGCGAGGAGCAACCATTCGCTTCCGCGCACGGATAGGTGCTGCATCCAGAGTTGCAGCGGGCCGAATATCTGGGCGGGCATGGGGTGGGCGAAGTAGATCAGAAGCAGGGCGCAACGGATGTCGTTGGTCGCGCGGGCCGGCATGCACCAGCGCAGGCAGGCCCACAATACCGCGAGTAAGCCAAGCCATTCCAATTGGCCGACATCTAGGATGATGCCGCCGACGACGGCCATAGCACCCAGTATTGCGGCGGCGATGAGCGGACGGTGTCCGGCGACCGCATGTCTGGTTTCGGGTTTGGGCCGGATCAAGATCAGCGCCGCCATGACGGTAGAAAGGGTGCACCGAATGAAGCCGTTTTGGTCAGGTGCCAGCAAGTCTGTGCGATGTGCGAACAGCCAGGCTGCACATAAACCGATCCCCGCGCTGAATACGACGCGCTGCGGGTTGGACATGGATCGCAGTGGGTTCATGGTGGAGGCTGTTTGGCTTTCGCGCGGTTGGTTATCGTCTGTTTGGTGAGCCGAGCCGCTGCATGCGATTGAATGGGCCGCCGATCACGGCTTCTGCGTAGGCCACATGCGCTTCAACGCGTGTGACGCGAAGTCGTCCCCGTTCGCGACCCATCAGCGTTGTCAGGACTTTTCCTGTGATCGGGTCGGTCACGTTTTCGCCGACTGTGAATACCGTGTAGGTCTGGTTTTTGCGAAATCCCCGATCACGGCCGCCATTTAATATGATCCGTTTGCCCGTTGCTGCCGCAATCAACGGTTCCCAGTAATCCATAGGAATGGCCTTTGTGATTTCGCCCCGCGCGGCGTCGATGGCGCCAAGCATGGCCTGACCTAGCGGTGTCTGGAAATAGGCTTCGCTGCCGAAAGGCGGTGCGGCGCCGTCTGAGCGTCGGCGGTTGCGGACGGTGTGGTTGACCGGAATGGTGCTGAGCGTCCGGCCTGAGTTGGGGTCGCGAACCGTTAGGCGCAGCGCGACGCTGGCTTCGCGACGGGATGTTTTGGGGGTGAACGCGGTGATGCTGCCTTCGATGATGTAAGGGTCAGGTGCCCTGGCCCTGCTAAGCGCTTTGGTCGGGGGCCAAAAGGCACTCTTCGTGCGACGAAGGCGTTCGGTAAGGCTGGCGTCATGGGGTGGCGTGGAAACGACCAGCGCCGGTTCGCCCGCTAGGGCTTCAATGAGTAGGGCGGTCATTTCACGATCGAGGGCTGGAATCTGCTTGTTGCCGCTCCGGTCCTGCAGCCGTCGCACGAGAACAGGCGCGGGTAGGGCCTGGCGTGAAACGAGTCCATTGTTTGACGAGGGGCCAATCGTGGTGCAGCCGCTTGTCAGGGCGACCAGGCATCCTGCTGCCCCCAGGATACGAAATCGCTTCAGGGGTGAAATATCCCGACATTTGCTCATTCGTAAGATAATAGAGCATCCTCAGAGGAAAACCAATCGACATCTTGATTTGGGGCGTTTGCGTTGTGGGTGTTTGAGTATGTGA
>JAPKCZ010000165.1 GCA_028822745.1 Kiritimatiellia bacterium
AAAACCAGAACGGTCAAAACAAGTATCGTTGCGGGAAGTGCAAAGACAAATTTGTGCATTAAAGCTTCGCGTCGATTACGATGTCGCATGGTAATTCTCCGGAAATCAAACACGTCTCCCCAGATTCGCCCGTTAAACCCAAAGTGATAGATTTAGCACTTATATCAAGGTATATTGAGGAAAACAAGTGCATTGTCTGAAGAATTCGGTCTGCCACGTCGACGGAAGCGCTAGGCGCCCGCGTTTGCGGCAGGCTTCCTGTGGAAACGACCGTTCCCGCGCTCTTGGCGGGGTTTCCGGAGTGGGTTCGGATTAGCCGCTACAAAGATGCCTTTTTCGCCAACTTCCTTCTCTAAAGCACTAATGAAGGCTTGGCTGGGTTTCACGCTCATTTTGGGATCCACCTGAATAAGGATTTTTTCGCCCGTCGGGTAGGTCAGTACGACGCGGACGGGGGTGTCGCCTGCATGTGAATTTAGTAACTGTTTGATGCGGTCAAGCTTCTCGTTGGTCAAGGTCGCCGCCGGGATGTGCAGGCTGATGCGTTTGGTGAACGCGGCCGGTGCGTCTTCGAGTTTGTAGATTTCCTGGGCCACGATTTTCGGTTGTTCGTCGCGGCGGTTGACGTCGCCGCAAATAAGCAAGGGTGTGTCGGCCTCCAGTAAGTGGCCATACTCGGCGTAGCATTCCGGAAAAACCAAAAGCTCCATGTTGGTTTCAAGGTCTTCGAAAAGCACAATCGCCATCGGTCGAGGTGGATCACCTTTGGTCATGCGCCGGGTGACCGTTGAGGCAATGCCGCCGATACGTGTTGTGGCTTTGTCCTCGAGTTCCTCGACGCCGCGAAGGGTGGATAGCCCGTAGGTATCTATTATCCTGGCGTGCTGGGTGAGAGGGTGACCACTCAAGTAGGTGCCAAGCAATTCTTTCTCGCAAGAGAGCAGGTAGGATTCATGCCAGCGCGGTGCCTCGGGAAGGTCGGTGGTTAACTCCTCGGCGGGCGCATCCGTCATCAAGTCGAAGAGTGAGCCCTGTCCGGTGCGACGGTCGCTCATGGTTGACTGCGCGCGTGCCATGGCAAAGTCGATGCCGCCAAACACTTTCGCGCGATGCTCATCCAAGTCGTCGCAAGCGCCGCAACGAGCGAGGCTTTCGAGTACTTTACGGTTCACATTCTGACTTTCGACACGGCAGACCATGTCGACGAGGCCCTTGAATGGCCCTTCTGCGACACGCGCCTTTACAATTTCTTCGGCGGCACCGGAGCCGACGCCTTTGGCGCCAGCAAGGCCGTATCGCAGGTTGCTGTTTTCGGGCAAAAACCGCACGCCGCTGTGTTGAACGTCTGGACCAAGAATTTGCAGTCCCATTTCAACGACTTCGTTGATAAAGGTGGGGATCTTGTCAAAGTTCCCAATTTCGCTTGAAAGCAGGGCGCACATGAATTCGACTGGGTAATTGGCCTTTAGATAGGCCGTTTGGTAGCAAACGATGGCGTATCCGGCACTATGCGCCTTATTAAAGCCGTATCCCGCGAATTGGGCGATGGTGTCGAAAATGGAACCGGCCAGTTTGGCGTCAATATTGTTGGTGGTCTTGCAGCCGTCCACAAACTTGCTGCGCTGCTCGTCCATGACGGAGGCCTTCTTCTTGCCCATGGCGCGGCGCAGGATGTCGGCTTCACCGAGTGAGTAGCCTGCCAGCACATTGGCCGCCTTCTGAACCTGTTCCTGGTAAATCATGACCCCGTAGGTCTCTTTCAGGACGGGCTCAAGCAAGGCGTGCGGATACGTGACCTTCATTTCCCCCGTTTTGCGCTGCACGTAATCGTCGAGCATGTTCATCGGGCCCGGACGATACAGCGCGATCAAGGCGATGACATCCTCGATACAGGCGATACCGTTGCGTCGCAACAGATCGCGCATACCACTACTTTCCAGCTGAAACACGCCGACCGTGTCGCCCTTGTTCAGTAATTCGTAAGTGGGTCCGTCATCGTAGGGCAGGTTGTCGAGGTCAACGCTGACATCGTGGAAGCGTTTGATTAGGTCAATGGCTTCCTTGATAACCGTCAATGTTTTCAGCCCAAGGAAGTCCATCTTCAGCAAGCCGATATCACCGAGCGGCTCCATGGTGTACTGCGTGATGGTCTCTTTGTTTTTGTCGCGTGCGAGCGGAATGATTTCGTGCAGTGGTTTCTCGCCAATGACGACACCGGCTGCGTGTGTGCCGGGTTGGCGGTAGAGGCCTTCCAGAACAAAACCGTAGTCGAGAATGCGCTTGCAGTTGGGGTCGGTTTCGTAGGTCTGTTTGAATTCCGGGTTCTGTTCAAGCGCCTTCTTTAGAGTCATTTTAGGATCATCTGGGACCATCTTGGAGAGGCGGTCGCATTCGGCATATGGGATTTCAAGCACACGGCCGACGTCGCGAATAACACTCTTTGCGCCAAGCGAGCCGAAGGTGATGATCTGGGCGCAATTCTGGCGGCCGTATTTGTCCTTAACGTACTCAATGACTTCGCCACGCCTTGCCTGACAGAAGTCGATATCGAAGTCGGGTGGGGATACGCGTTCCGGATTGAGGAATCGTTCAAAAATGAGGTTGTAATGCAGCGGGTCAATGGCGGTAATGGCAAGCACGTAGGCCAACAAGCTGCCGCCGCCGGATCCACGCCCCGGGCCAACGGGGATGTTCTTGTCGAGGGCGTACTTTACGAAATCCCAGACGACGAGGAAGTAGTTGATGAAGCCTGTGCGCTCAATGATCCCGAGCTCCATCTCGAAGCGCGCCATGATTTCTTTTTCGCGCTCGTCTTTCGGGTTACGAGGGTCCTCGACGCGGTAGCGTTGGCGGATGCCTTCATGGCTTAGGTCGATAAGAAACTGCAGCTGCGTCATGCCCTTTGGCACTTTGTAGGTCGGAAAGTGCAGCTTACCTAATTCGAGCTCGAGGTTGCACATGCCGGCAATGTCCATGGTGCGGTCAACGGAGCCGGGGAATTCACGGAAAACGTCGTCCATCTCGTCGCGCGATTTGAAGTAAAACTCCTGCACCGTGTGGCGTAGGCGCTTCGGATCACTCTTCACGGTTCCCGTCTGCATGCAGAGCAAGACGTCATGGGCATCAGCGTGCCCTTTTTCCATGTAATGCACGTCATTGGCGGCGACGATGGGCTGGCCCGAGTTTTTGGACAGTTCCAGCAGGTAACGGTTGGCGTTGGTCTGACTGGGGATGCCGTGATTGTGGGCTTCCAGAAAGTAGTTTTCCTTACCGAAAATGTCGACGTGTTGCCCAACGACTTGCTTTGCTTTGTCGATGTCATCTTCGGACAGTGCCGTGTAGACTTCGCCGCTCAGGCAGCCTGACATGCAGACCAGGCCCTCGCTGAACTCGGCCATGATTTCATGGTCGATGCGCGGTTTGTAGTAAAACCCTTCAAGATGCGCGGCGGAGGTAAGGCGCACGAGGTTCTCGTAGCCTTTCTGGTTTTTGGCCAGCAAAACGAGGTGATGATTCTGGCTTTGGCCTTGAACACCTTCGATTTTACGATCAAAGCGGCTGCCGGTGGTGATGTAGGCCTCGCAGCCGATAATCGGGTTTATCCCTCTGCCCTGGCAGGCTTTATAGAAATCGATGGCGCCATACATGACGCCGTGGTCGGTCAGCCCAACGGCAGGCATGCCGTGCTTCTCAACAGCGTCCATAACGTCGGGGATCTTGCAGGCACCATCCAGCAGGCTGAAATTGGTGTGCAAATGCAGATGTACGAATGGATCTTTGCTCATGGTACCTATGTTATAATTGCCAGCTCCTTTGAAGAGAATCATATTCTGCTAAGGCGCACATTTTGACGTTCACCAACAACCCCTCTTGCCGCACGACGAGGTATAACGTGCTGCCTCGCAGGGACTAGGGGGGAGACGCCTGGGGGGCGCTACGGAAGACGAAAAAAAGATTCAAAATCGAGTCATTTTTGAAGACAGTTTCAGACCGCGCTGCTACACTCCGAGTACATCTTAGGAGGAACCTTATGAAAGAGGTACTGAAGCTTCCGTAGATGGCTGCGTCGTGCGACGTGCTTCCGGTTAGCAAGTTAGTTCTAAGCAAATGCGTTTAGCGTATGATGCGGAACCAGGAAGCCCCTCGCACGGCGTGCCCTTTTCTAGGGCTCCCGCGTGCAAAACCTGTTGTTACTTCTCTTCAATCCAGATGTTACGTAACTGTACCGGGTTGCTGTGATCCTGGAGAAACAACGGTCCTTTTTCGGCCTCCTCGCGCGTCACGCCGCCGGGCGTCTACAAACAGTCTTACGCCATCGCATTTGATCTGGCGTGCACGGGATTTTTCCTGTGTGACTCGGAGCCTGCGTGGTGAATCCTTCTTCGAGCTCTTGCTTTGCGATCTTCTGTAAATGGTCCTGAACGTTGTTGCGAAAAGGCGCTGTAACGCAAAGCGGACCTGGGCGCGTTTGCACCCAGGTCCGTTCAGGGATGACATAAATACTTAGAGCGCGGTCATGTTGCTCATGGCGGCACGCAGCTCTTCGCCGACGATCTCAACGTCGTGGTACGTGATCTCGGTGTTGACGGCGACCAGTAACTTGTTGTCGACGGCGGTATCGACCAGGTCGAGTCCTTTGCCGATGACGTCGGTGTCAATCCGCGTCATGAAGTCCTGCAGCAACGGCACCGCCGCGTGCGAGAACAAGTAGCAGCCATACTCCGCGGTGTCCGAGATGATGCGGTTCATTTCGAACAGCTTTTTACGCGCGATCGTGTTGGCGATCAACGGCGTTTCGTGCAGGGACTCGTAGTAAGCCGATTCGGGCTTGATGCCGACTTCCACCATGGTGTCATAGGCCAACTCAACGCCAGCTTTGACCATGGCGACCATCAGGATGCCGTGATCGTAGTATTCCTGCTCGGAAATCGTCACGTCGCCGGCCGCTGTCTTTTCGAAGGCCGTTTCACCCGTCGCTTCGCGCCATTTGAGCAAGTTGACGTCATCGTTGGCCCAGTCTTCCATCATCGTGCGGGAGAATTCCCCGGTGATGATGTTGTCCATGTGCGTCTCGAAGAGCGGGAGCATGATTGTTTTCAACTCGTCGGCCAATGCATAGGCTTTGATTTTGGCCGGGTTGGACAGACGGTTCATCATGTTGGTGATGCCGCCCTGTTTGAGGCCTTCCGTAATGGTTTCCCAGCCGTACTGGATCAACTTGCTGGCGTAGCCGGCATCGATGCCCTTTTCGACCATCTTGTCGAAGGACAGCAGGGAGCCGGTTTGCAGGAGGCCGCATAGAATGGTTTGTTCGCCCATCAGATCGGACTTCACTTCGGCCACGAAAGACGATTCTAGTGCGCCAGCGTGATGACCACCCTGTGCCATACAAAGGGCCTTGGCAATTTCCAGTCCGTCGCCGTTTGGGTTGTTCAGGCGATGGCAGGCGATCAGGGTCGGGACGCCGAATCCACGCTTGTACTCTTCGCGCACTTCCGAGCCGGGTGACTTTGGGGCCACCATGATGACGGTCAGGTCCTCGCGAATCTGCTGACCTTCTTCGACGATGTTGAAGCCGTGCGCGTAGGAAAAGGTCGCGCCCTGTTTCATGAGCGGAACAACCGTGGCAACCA
>JAPKCZ010000166.1 GCA_028822745.1 Kiritimatiellia bacterium
TTGTCTTGAGAGCAGGCGCCGAATGCGGCCGACTAGGTGATTGGGCGAAAATGGGCGGATCAGGTAGTCGTTGGCACCGAGATCAAGTGCTTTGGTTACATTCTCTTCGACATTCTCTGATATCAGCATAACGATGGGGAGGCGGTTGTTTTCGCTGTCGCCGCGCAGTTGTTCAAGGACGCCAAAGCCTCCGGAAGGCGGAAAGTTCTGGTCGATAATGACAAGATGGAAGTTCTGGCTTTCCATATCGGCGGACAATGCGTCTTCCGGTGTTGAAAAGGCGACACATGGGAATCCGTTCTTTTCCATCATCTTGGTCAGGACATTTATGGTCACGTCGTCAGCGCTTAGAATAAGAATACGGTGTTCACGTTTTATTTCTGACGTTGAGCGATCCGAAACAACGCGGTTTGCCCCCATGGAGGTGGCTTGATAGACGAGGTGCTCCGCAGTAGAAATGGCATCGTCACAGCGTGTCTCCAAATCGATACCGGTGACACCGATGGCTACGGAAAGGTCGTGCGGCGCAGGATTCGATGGGTTGACGCATTGGTGACGGAATTGTTCCAGGGCTTTGTCCATGGCGCGTGTTCCACCAAATGTGTCTTCGCCGGGTAGCAAGACGACAAACTCGTAGGTGCCCCAGCGCGAAACACTGTCATAGGCACGTAAGTTTGCGGACAAGGTGATGCCCATCGTCTGAAGAATTTCTTCGCGCGTATTATCACAAAAAGCACTGAGTAGGTTGCGGCTACTGTCGACAGCGATGCAGGCGAGTGTGAGTGGTTCTTTGGTTTTGGCGCGCTGCTCCTGTGCGGCATCGAAAGCTTCGCGCATGGCCGCTTGGTTCATCAACCCCGTGAGGACGTCACGGCGGGACGGGCGTAAAGATTCAGGAGTACGTCGCAGGCGATCGTTAACCCAGCAGACGATTTCGTCCGTGCCGCGTGGGTTTTCGCAATAGCCGTCGGCTTGGTGAAGTTGGCTGTGTTCTTTAATCTGGTCGCTGATGCGTACGCCGACAAAGAGTACGGGTGTCGAGGCGGTGAGCGGGTTCTCGCGCAACGAAACAAAAAAAGAACGACTGTCGAGATCGGGCAGGCTGACACTCAAAATAATGCAGGATACAGGGTCTTTAGTGATTTCTGCGGTCGCGCTAGCGGCCGTGTCCACGTCGATGACGTGTCGGGAAGGGCTGCCCAAATGCTCCTTGAGCGTCGTGTTCAGCTGTGGCATTCCGCCGGCGATGAGGATGCGCGACTGGCGCATGTCGACATCGGAGGCTTCTTCTCGCAATGCCAATATAAGTGCGCGTGCCGCGTCAGGAAGCTGGGCAATCAATGTGCGTTGTGTATTCAGTGATGCTTCAAATGTCGCGGACATGCCGAAATGTGACGCGGGACCGCCCACGGTGTGAGCCAGGCGGCGGATCGTAAATTCGGATTCGGCGTGACCCTCCTCAAGGGCTCGAACGGCAACCTCAAGCGTGTCGATGCGAGCGCCAAAAGTGCTCTTAAATGTCGCTGAATCTTGGGGTGTGCTCATCAAAGGCTTTCTTGCCTAGTTCTGGGAGGCGATGATGTTGAGTTTTCCGTTCGTTTTAGGATAGACGTGGTAATGCAGTTGCTTGAGTGTCGTTCCTTCTGGCATCAGAGCTGAGATCGGAGCCGCATAGCGATCTGCCAATACGGCTGGCGACTGTGAAACGGAACTGAGGATGACCACGTTTCTGGAGGCAAGGGCTTGACGAATCACGGGATGGTCGTCCTCCTCCTCGATGTTACTGATGTAGAAAATATTGGCTTTGAAGCGGGAGGCGGCCGCGAGGCCTGATTTAAGGTCTGGCGTGTCGATGCCAAGTTCGGACTGCATGATCACCGAGTCGGAGTGTCCCATCAGGTAAGCCAGTTCTGGCTGAAGAATCGATATGATGTTTCTGCTGCTGCCGTTGACGAGTTGCAGCACTGAATAGACAAAGGTATCTGTCGAAATCGTATCCGGGCCGTTGATGGCAACAAAGACTTTCTCGCCGGAAGCAATTATCTTCGCAAGGGACTCAATGACGTCGGGTGAATCGGATATTTCGGCCGGTTTCGGAATGTCGTAGGGGATGGCGGTGATGGCGAGGACATAACTGCCTCGCTGTGTGGCATAGGATACGCGAATGCGTCCAACGCCTTTCTGCCCGAAGGAAAAGGTGCCTGATCCCGTCGGCATGATGCTGCCACCCACGGGTGCGGATTCTGCGAAAAGATGATCTAACGTGTCGGAAATGTCCGAAGCATCCAGCACCAAATTGAGAGCGACCTCGATGCCGGTGGGTGTATGCGATATGGGTGGCGCACTGGGTGCCAAGATGATGCCACGTGCAGAACCGGGTTGCTTCAGATACTCAAAAAGTTCTCTGCCTCTATTCATGACTTCGGGTCCCTCCCTGTCACTGCGGCTTCCCTAGGCGACATAGACACACGTCGTCCAGGGCCCCGCCCGTGGATCGACCTTCTCTTGTCCTGCTCGTGCATGAAGAGCACGTGCGAGGCAGAAACGTTCCGCATCACGGAGACGCTGCAGATCTAGAATGCCAAATGGACTCCGGCAAACGCGCCGGTGTTATCGAGCGACTCAACGCCTGCATGAATTGTGATATGTTCGGTCCAAAGCAGGTCTAGGCTAATGGAATACCCGAGCGTATCCCCGTCCTCTTCCAAATCGCCTTGCAGCGATGAAAGTAGGCCGCCAGCCGTCAGGCCGATTGCCTGTGGGAGGAATGCTTTATTGCCCTCAAGTTCATTGATCAAGCTGACCGTTAAATCGGCTTCGATTTCGCTGTAGTCGAATGTTGTTGATCCGGACTCGGCTTCGGATGAGGTGTAGGACACGGTGCTGTGAACGCGAATGCGATCATCCTGGAGCCCAGGATCTTTAATGAGGTGCGACATAAGATTGAACTCTGCTGTGCCGCCAAACGCGGGGCCATCACCCGGAAAACCGTTCAGTTCACCATCGCTCTGACCACCATGAACGTAAACCGTTACCCAGGAAAATAGGCGATAGCCGATGTAGCCAACGACGCGCGTTTCGTCGAGGGTTGAGGGGAAGTTGCTGTTGTCGACGCGGACGTCACGCTCGCGGTCTCGCATGTACAGCCCGGCGCTCCAACCGGAGAGGTCCTGTTCTGTGATGAGGTAATTCTCGTTGGCCATAGAAGCAGCACGTGGTGCGGCTTCAACAAATAGTGAAGTACCTGCAAGGCAGGTTCCGGCAAGGACTGTTTTTAGAATGTAATTCATAGCTCTAAATATTAGTGAACAATGTCGCAATGGCAAGCAGATAACCTACTCCGGCATAAACGGTAGGCGCCGTTTTAGGGGTTGCCTGCGAGGAGCTATTGCGCTATACATCTCGCCTTTAGTAATAGGTACGCCCACCGCGTAGAGAAAAATGTCATTTTAAACGGTCACAGGAAATGGTCATGAAGCAAATTTGGTATAGTTTGACGAAGCTTTTGGTTGTTTTGGCAATGGTGCTTTCTGGTGGCATCGGGTGCAATGACAGTAGTGGCGGATCGGGTTTCTCTGATGTCGGTGACAATGATATCAACACCGTCGTCTGCATGGGAGATAGCATCACTTTGGGTTCCGGTTTGCCATCCGCTCAGAGTTATCCGGTACAATTGGCCGTAATGACGGGCAAACGCGTCATTAATTCGGGTTTGTCCGGCGAAGCTAGCGGCGGCGGGGCCGGACGCGTTGGTGGTCAGCTCGGTCGACACAAGCCTGGATGTTTGCTCAGTATGTATGGTGCCAATGATGTTATTCGAGTCAGGCCTCTGGGTGAATTGGCCGCAAATGTTCGCTCGATCATTCAGCAGGCCAAAGCCAATCAGACGAATCCGGTCGTCGGAGCGATTCTGCCGATGTTCGAAGCACGCTCCATCTTTAATCCGACGATCGTCGCTGCAAATGAACTCCTGCGCGCCGTTGCGAAGGAAGAGGGTGTAGACTTTGTTAATTTGCACAGCTCTATGCAGGATCCCGGGCTCTACTTAGACGGTCTGCATCCGACGGCCGCTGGTGCGAACATCATCGCTTCGAAGTTTGAAGGCCAGGTACAGTAAAGACCGTCGGTACGCGCTTTGGGCTGCTGCTCGGGCGTCTATATGTGACGCGAATTGGACCATGAATCGAAAAACGCTTTATGTCCTTGCTCTAATTTTCTTCGTCATGCTCTGGGCCGTATTCTCTTGGCCTCTCGGCAAACATATTTTCACTGGTATTCCTTCCTCCGGCACCAATCTCGAAAAGGGTAATGTCATTCGAATGGTGCCGGGTGACCATTTGCAGCTCCTTTATAACTTCTGGCTGGCCAAGGACATGATGTCCGGCGACACGCCGCTGTTTTACAATCTTTACGAATTTAATACCGGATCAGACGAAGAACGCCTGATTCCGCGGCCGTATTACGCACCAGCGTCAATCCTGTATGCGCTCATCTCCCGCATCGGAGGGGATGCCTTCGGATGGAACATGAGCGGGATGCTGTGCGTCTTGGTCGGTTTCTGGGGGTGCTGGCGTCTGGCGCGACGGTTCGTATCTGATGAGCTCACAGCGCTTGCGATGGGCGTGACTGCCCTGCTGGTTCCCTACACATGGGTCAGTCTGCTGGGGGGCAGCCCGGCGGGCTTCGGCGTCGTCTGGGTCCCTGTTCTCTTTCTGGGGCTCGACGTGGCGATCCGGAGCAAGCGCGCGACCGGCGGTGCGCTCGCTGGCGTGGCTATTCTGTTTGCATCGTGGACAGATTCGCACGTCTTTTTCTTTTCGATGTTGGCCATACCCTGTTGGTGTTTACTCTGTTTCACGTTGCGAGAATCCGTTGATCTCCGGGACGGACGCAATTGGCGGGAGTTAATCGTCGCGTTACTGCCTGCTGTCGTTATGGGAGCCGTGGCCGTTGTGCTCTTCCAGCTTGAACATGCCCATATGCTGGGCGGCACAACCATGGCGAGCGGCCGCACGGATGCGGAGATCAGTCTGTTTTCGCCAGTATGGACCTGTCTGTTCGCGTTCTCGCATGGCTGGGGTGGCGCACAAGTGTATGTCGGCTATGTCGCAACGGCGCTGCTGGGTGTGGGGCTCATTCTTCTCTTGATTCGGCCGCCTGCCATGGCGTGTCCCGCATGGCGTGTTCGCGTATTCCTGGTCATGCTTTTTGCTGGACTGGTTGGCGTCGCCGTACTCGCCTTGGGGCTGAGTGGGCCGCTTGACGGCAAAGCGTATGTGATCGCTCGCAAGCTCGTCTCGCCGTTCGAAAAGATCCGACAACCACCGAAGATTTTCTGTCTAATTCCTGCGCTGCTATGCGTGGCATTGCCGCTGTGTGGCGCAGCCCTTGTCCAGTGGGTGTCGTCGCCGCGCTTGCGACGCTGTGGGGTCGTGGCTGTTGCGCTTCTTCTGATCATCACATACAAGCTTCCCATCAGTGCAACGATCTGTCTGCTCGATAGCGGCAACGAGGCATACCGCGTGATCGCCGACGATGCGACAAACCGCGGCCTGAAGCCACGCGCCATTGCGATTCCACTATGGCCGGGCGACTCGGCGTGGACATCCCTCAATG
>JAPKCZ010000167.1 GCA_028822745.1 Kiritimatiellia bacterium
ATGAAGTTCGCGGCGATCCGCCAGCAAGCGCTCAAAGCGCGCATGCATGTCATTAACGATTTCCTGAAGAATGGCCTCCTGTTCGGGGGAAAGCTCCTTCATCGGATTGAGCAAGTCCTTGTTACCCCCTGATGCAATCGTGACGTCTTTGATGCCGTGCTTGGTTGCAAACTCTTCAAAATTTATGGTTTTCATGATCACACCGATCGAACCGGTGATGCTCGCTGTCGCGGGTGCCACCACCAGCGCCGCAATGTCGGACGCCAGTGCGATGTAATAGGCACCCGAGGCAGCCACGTCGCCAAAAATAGAAACAACCGCACGACCGGGGCGTGCTTCCCTGAAATTCATCAGCGCTTTGAAAACCACATCACTGGCCGTGACGCCGCCACCGCCGCTGTCGATATCAAGAATAATGCCATCGACTTCGTCGTCATAGGTCGCTGCGCGAATGGAGCGCAAGGCCATCATGGTCTGACTTGGGATCGCGCCCAGCATCGTCGAATCGTCGCCCAAATGGATGAACCCGGTGATGGGAATGCGAATCACCTTTGTTTCGCCCTCGCCATACGACCAGACTTCGTCGACAAGCGGTGCTTCATCGACCCCCATCTCGAGCTCACTGGCGGCCGTCGTAAATAGGTTGCCAGACATCAGGCCAACGGCAACCAGAACACAGCCCCCTAGGATTGCCACCGCCATCACGATGAGCGCGGCCCACAGGCAACCAGCTTTTGAACGCTTCTTTTTCTCTATTGGACTCATAATGAAGCCAGTGTAGTGCAAGGACATGACACGGACAAGGGCTTTGATAGCAGTGTTTGCGATGTTTGGGTCGCGGGCTCGGCCTGCACAAGAACCGTTCATACAGTGCGTGGGTGTGGGAGTGCGATTACGATCTGCGAGCCCTAGCTTCGTCATCTTACCGAGAAAACTCGGCCAAGTAACAACCTGTTTCTGGACGGGACCCACCCCCGCACCGCCACACCCCCACACCCACACACGTCTGCTGACGAATCTGGCTTGCATTTTATCCATTTTCGAGACAGGCTGAAAATCCCTGCTGAGGGACTTTGTTTTTTGTAAAATCGTTCCGCCCATGCCCCGGCGAAACATAAGACAAGAGGCGCAATACCATGAGTGACGAATCAGAAAAGAAGCAAGACGACGCTCCCGAGTCGACCGACGCCAAGACGCCAGCTACGAATCCGCCCGCCCAAAAGGGCCAACAGAAAGACGTCACCGTTGTCAAGGATGGCCACGTCACCGTGCAGCCAGCGCTCCTTGAAGAAGCCGTCACACAGCTCAAGAAACTGAGCGAGATGCGCCAACAGGAACTCGTCCGTCAGGATAACGCCATTGCAGAGATGCAGGCGACCGTACAAAGCCAGGCACGCCAGAACCGAACACTCTTCAATTCGATCGGCGCATTGATCTGCATTCTCATCCTTTTGGTCTCGTTCTCCATTCAGGCACTCAAGTCAGAACAAGAGAGCACCACCAAGGAAGTCCAATCCGTTGTTACGCGCCTGAGCACGACGGCCAACATGATCCGCCAGGTTTCGGTGAAACAGTCCGACCAAACGGCGGCACTCAAATCCGACCTCAGCGATTCGTTCAGCGACGCAACTAGCTCAATAAACGCCAAATTGAACGATTCTGTGTCTCAGGTTGACAAGAGCATGTCCAAACTGGATGGCACCGTCGGCAAAGTCTCCAAGGCGGTCGAGGTATCAGTCGCCAAAATCGAATCTACGCTTCAAGCGACCACCGGCGATCTGGTCACCAAGATGGACGCACGATCATCCGACATGACCAAGACACTCAACTCCTCGGTTGACGCCATGCGTGGTGAACGCGATATCGTCAAAGCAGAAGTACAGAAAGCCATGAATGCCCACCGCGAACACATCGTCGAACGCGAGTTGGCGCTCTCGAAGCAGGCCGCAAACGTCGCCAAACAAGAAGAGCAGACCCGCAAAGAACGCATCAGAATCATTGATGAGGCGATTCAGCGCCTCTCCAGCATGGCCAACACGCTGAAAACCCCTGAAGATCTGGCCAAGGAAAAAGCAGCAGCCCAAAAAGCGATCAATGCTGCCGTCAAAAAAGCGAAGGCCGAAGAAGCCAAGAAGGCACAAGCCGGCAAAAACGCCTCTAAGGCGACCGCCGCGAACAAGCCCAAGGTGAAAAAGAAGAAAGCCAAAGGCAAGCACGCTCCCACAAAAAAGGATGCGCCTGCGACAGAAACGGATGCCAAGAAGGTACCCAACGCGGAGGCCCCCGCCAAAACCAAAGCGAGCGCCAAAACGGCTGGTTGAACGGCTCCGACACGAATGTCGCGGCACATCTCGCATCGCCCACCCGCCCGCAAGATCATCTTGCGGGCACGTCATCTACTGAGATCATCCATCTATGCAGAACCTGATCCGTCAATTTCGTGGTAAAGAGCATGGGGCGTTTGTTCAATTCATCAAGTACGGCATTGCGGGCGGCCTAGCCACCGCGGTGCACATTGGCTGCTTCTACATCATGGCCGGATTCATCCTTCGCGCACTGACGGCCGACGACCCAATGGTCAAATTCATCGGCCTGCCCATCATGGAGGAGGCCGATGAAGCGGCCCGCTCGCGCCTGGCGGTGATCAACAACTTTGTTGCCTTCCTGTTCTCGAACGTTGTGGGCTACATCATCAACGTTAAATGGGTATTCGAAGGCGGACGCCACCAGAAGCACGTCGAAATGCTCCTCTTCTTCGTCGTGTCAGGCACAAGCGTCGCCATTGGGTCAGCCATTACCTACGCCCTGATCGAATGGTATGACTTCACCACAACCGTTGGTTTTGTCGCCAATGTGGTTGCATCCGTTCTGATCAACTACGTCATGCGCAAGTTTGTGATCTTCAAAGGCTGAGACGATGTGCGGGCGATTCACGGTCACCAAACTCCCCAAAGCGTGGCTCGACGCACTGGGGCTCGGTCCGGTACCCAACCACAAGCCACGCTACAATATAGCCCCCAGCCAAAACGTGCTGGCCGCTGCACATGACGTTGAAGAAGACCGCAACCTGCTACGCTTTTTTGAATGGGGGCTGTTACCGACCTGGTCCAAGGACCCAAAGGTCATGAACAGACCCATCAACGCGCGATCGGAAACCGCGGCCGAAAAACCGTCCTTTCGATCCGCCATGCGCTATCGGCGCTGCGTGCTGCCGTCGGATGGTTTTTTCGAGTGGACAGGAAAAGGGACGTCGCGCCGTCCGCACTATTTCCAACACGCCGATAACGCGCTCTTCAGTTTTGCAGGACTATGGGAGGAGTGGGAGAGCGAGCGCGGCGAATGCATCCACTCATGCACCATCCTCACGACGCAGGCCAATGCGCTCGTCGCCAAGGTACACAACCGCATGCCCGTCATTCTCGACCCGGACCAGGCGGTCGCGTGGCTGGACCCGAATCAACAGAACGCCTCGGCGGTTCAGCAATACCTGACCCCGTATCCGGCAGAGCGCATGACCGTCGTACCCGTCAGTCAACACGTCAACAGCCCGCGTCATGATGACGCCCTATGCATCGCCGCCGAACCCGAGTTGTTCTGATGCGAAAGTAAGCGATCAGCATTAAGATCTGGCAGTTCTGGGGCACACGATCTATATAAACTGCAGAACCAAACAGGATTAAAGCAGCACCACATGCAAACCATTGAACTTATTGAACCCGCAGACGGCTGGGTCTCGCACCGCCTGCAGAAGCATCACCTGCCGAAACAGAACCCGGATGCCGAAAACTCAAACGCGGTCTCCGGATTCCAGTGGAACAACCTCGAAGTCGTCAACGCCGACCGCAGTCACCCAAACCCGATTACCTTCTCCTGGGAGCGCATCGGCCGACGCTGGAGCACCCTCTCCTATGACCTTGTCATCGCGCCAACGCCGGACTTCGACACAGACGTCATGGTCACGGGCGGCATTTCGAAACCGACGATGGACATCGGACACTTGCTCCTGGGCACGCGCTATTACTGGAAAGTCGTCGCGCGAAAAGGCGACAACGTTATTGCAGAGTCACCCGTTCGCTCGCTCGACACCGACGCGACACCCCCACGCTGGCTACGCGTTCCCGGCATTACCAATGTGCGCGACCTGGGTGGCTGGCCGCTGCCGAACGGGAAGCGTATCCGCCAGGGCATGGCCTTCCGTAGCTCCGAAATGAACGGACACCTGCGCATCACCGAGCGTGGACGCAAAATCATGGAAGATTTCCTTAAAATTCGTACCGACCTGGATTTGCGGGGGGATTTCGACGGCGCATCCCCCGTTCTGGATCCCGACAAAGTCACCTGGATCAACGCCCCCATCTCACCTTATGACTGCGTCGCGGACATCACCTTCCGCGACGAATATCTCAAAATCTTCAAACTCTTTGCAGACCCAGACCGCTATCCTATTCTGTTCCACTGTGTGGGCGGCGCGGATCGCGGCGGAACCGTTGCACTCCTGCTGAACGCTTTACTGGGCAAAGAACGCGAATTGCTGATCCACGACTACGAACTGACCACCCTTTCCGTCTGGGGTGAGCGCTCACGCTGGTCGGAACAGTTCAAGGCCCTACTCGACGCTTTACGTGGCTACCACGACGATCCTGACGACATCAACGCTCAGGCCGAGAATTACGTCAAATCAATCGGCCTGTCCGACGCCGAGCTGCAATCGATTCGCGACCTTCTGATTACGTCCTCTTAGCACCAACGCGTACACGTCCATGCGCCAGCAGAGTCGCACCCAATTATCGTTGACAGGCACAAGGCCTAACGATTAGCTTCGGGCCACACAGAACGCCCCTTCATGCGCTGCTTTTGCGTTCGGGCCAGGAGAAATATAATGACTAAATATGCGCTATTCATTCTGACCGCACTTTTGACCATTGTTCCGGCCTCAATGGCGATTGATCGCGACGCCAAAATGATCCATACCGCTGCACTCGAACTGATGGAACTGGATGATGCCGACGGCATCGGCTTGGCCGTCTGGGGCGAAACAGCCTTCAACCCCGAAATCACAGATTGGTCCATTCTGGTCAAAGCCGGATACGGTGAATTTTCCCCAACCGGCGTGGACGATTTCACGTACTGGTCGGCGGCCGTCGGCCTGAAATACTATCTCACAACCGAAACATCGATCGCACTGATCGGTGATTTCACGCATTACAGCAGCGATCGCGACGCGAAATCCGCTATCGTTGCGGGGAAACATCGCTTTGTGCCTGCCGGCGAAAACGTTTCCCCTTATGTGACGGCCAGCGCCGGCATTCGGGATCGCAGCTCCTTTTCCGATGACGACGAGACCGACAACTCCTTCAGCGAAGCCGTTTTCTCTGCCGGTGGCGGCGTTGAGTTTCGCATGACCGACACGCTGTCCTTTATCTTCGACCTGAAATTGGTTCAAGCCGATGAAAGCGACGACAGCACCGAAGACCTGGACGGCGTGGTTGGCTTCCTTGGACTTCAGTACTACTTCTTCAACGAAGAGTAGGCCGCAACAGCGCTCAACCGAGCACTAGACAGAACGACCCACAGCAACACCGCTGCGGGTCGTTTTTTTGTATCGCAAC
>JAPKCZ010000168.1 GCA_028822745.1 Kiritimatiellia bacterium
CATCTGCGACCCGAATTCCTGCGGGCGCCCATCCCAGCCATAAAGAAAGTTCACCGTTTTAAAAACACTCGGGCCGCCCTTTTCGTAGCCCGATGTTTCGAATCCCGCTTGCGCAAGCAATCCGACAAGGCTTCCACCGCGATTTGGATCGGCGAGCGACCCGGCGGGCATTCCAATGACAAGTTTTTCCATTAAATTAATCCTGAATGAGACTGAGGCTGCCGTCCGCGTCAATTCGCCGATAGTAGCACGATGCGTATGCTTTGCCGCTTTCCTGTTTGGCATGGCAGGCGCCCTGCCCTTGCGCCGTCACGAGATAAACCAAAGAGTTTTGCTCACAGTTAATGCGAATCTCTTCGACCTTCAGGGTGTCCCCCGATGTCATGCCCTTCTTCCAAAGTTCGTTCCGACTACGACTCCAAAAGGTCGCCAAGCCACTGCGGCGCGTTTCATCGAAGGCGTCTTTGTTGGCGAAAGCTAGAATCAACACATCTTTTGTGTTCGCATCTTGCGTCACAACGGGAATCAGCGTTTGCCCATCGGGCCCAAAATCGAGCTGAAGGTCGTTCGTATATTCTTTACTCATGGTCCACATCCATCGGCACATCAGAGGGTCATGCGCCATTTATTCGCAGCGAAAACAGCATTATATAACGCCTGTAGGCCACATTTGCAAGCCAGCGGCACGCCAACCTTGTGTTTCCTTCGACATATAGGCGTATCGCAGAATTCACGCCCCTTACGCATTTTCGCCAGCAACGTAACCTGTTGTCCAACAGAGCTGCAGTGAATATCCCCCGGACGGTCGATTGATGTGCAATAAATCACCGACGACGAACAAGCCAGGGAAAAGCCGTGACTGCATCGTACGCGTGTCGATTTCTGTCAGCGCGATCCCTCCATCGCAAACGACAGCCCAGTCGTAGCCCATGGTGCCCGTTACGGTCAGCGGCAGGTTTTTGAGTATTAGGACAAGCTGCTTACGTTCCAGCTGCGTCATGACGTTGACCTTGCGTTCCTGCAGGTCCTCCGGGACCATCGCGACAAGGGCGCGTGCCATGCCCGTCGGAACAAGCTGCTTGATCACCGTGCGTACCAGCTTGTTCTTGTTGCGATCAAACACACTCAGGACATGGCGGTCCGCTTCCGTCGGATCCAAATCCGGAAGCAGGTCAATCTGTGTTGCGACCGGCCCATCTTTCAGCAGCGCTTTGACGTCGTTTGCGCTATTCAAAATCAATGGTCCCGATAGGCCGAAATGGGTAAACAGCAAGCGTCCCTTTCTTGAAACCTTGTCACCACCGACCGACGTAAATGTGATTTTCATCGGCTCAATTGTCGTGCCTGCAAGATCCTTGACCCATTGCTCCTTCACTTGAAGCGGCACAATATCCGGGGTCGCCTCATGAACGGTATGCCCGACCTCGCTTAGCCACTTCAGCCCTTCGCCTGTCGAGCCTGTTTCGCGATATGCGGCGCCACCCGTCGCCAGAACGACGCTTTCTGCCTTAAAGGTGCCCTGCGACGTCGCAACCCCCGTCACAGCGCCGTCTTCGACACACAAGCGCTCAACCGAGATGTCCGTACGCAGATCAACCCCGTATTCTCGAATATAATCCGCGAGCACACGTGTTACATCAGGGGCTTTATGCGTCTCAGGGAAGGTACGATTGTGCGCTTCAACGACCAAACCAAGTCCGCGACCATTGAAAAAATCAAACGTGGCCTGCACGTCAAAGCGAGAAAAGGGAGAAAACAGAAATTTGCCCGCATCACCAAAAAAGGACAGAAATATACGCGTGTCAAACTCCGCGTTGGTGATGTTGCAGCGCCCACCGCCGGTGATATTCAGTTTTTCTCCTGGGCGACTGTTTTTCTCAAGCAACAGCACGCGGCGACCACATTCGGCTGCGCGACCAGCCGCCATCAGGCCTGATGCCCCTGCCCCCACTACAATGATATCGACGTCGTCCATGCGCGGCAATCTAACAGAGTCCGGCGCCAAGACCATTCAATTTCACTAGCGCCGCATAGGCCCGAAAGTAAACCATGAAAGAGCGGCATGCCGAAGTCCCCGCCCCTGGAGCAGAGTACCTGCACCTGCGTTCTAGTTCGCCCTTGACCGCAGCCGCTGGCCATTTATGCTAGCTGGACAAATATTTAACAGAGCAACTACTGGACATTCAAGGAGCAAGCAATGATGAAGTCTTTTCCGATTGTGCTGACCGCACTTATCCTCGCCGCTACGGGTATCACCGAATCAGAAGGCGGACAGCGCAAAGGCCTCAATCTCGCACTCGTGCCAAGCGTACAGATTTTCAACGATCACTCAGAAGTCAAAGGAGCGCGCCTCAATGTCATCGGCGACAACCGTGCGATGACCGGTTTTGATTTGGGTCTTATCAACCTCACGGATGAGCGTTTTGTGGGCGCAGCCATCGGTCTAGCCAATTCCGTCAAGGGGCAGGCGACCGGTTTCCAGGGTGGTTTGTTCAATTTTGCGGGGCAAATGCGTGGCATGCAACTGGGCCTTTCAAATCGCGCGATCAAGCTCGACGGCCTGCAACTTGGCTTCGCCAACTACGCCCACGAAAATAATTGGCTGCAATTCGGCGTCGTCAACATCGCCAACAACCGACAGGGTTGGCAGATTGGCCTCATGAACTTCAATCTGGAGCCGACGGCCAGCTTCCATGGTATGATTTTTGTCAACGGGGCCTTCTAAACAGATCCACCCCAAACAACCCGGCCTGCGGAACACCACGGCGTAAAAAACACCTCGCGAGACACATTGCGCCGCAGCGATCGGGTCGCTACACTGTCTGAATGATTCCCGACATCATTCGCCGAGCCGCTTTGATCGCGATCCCGGCATTCCATATTCTGGGCTTCATCGGCGTCGCCGCCTATTGCCTGCGACGCCGCCGTGAAGGCGCATCGACCCTCCTTTGGCTGACCGTAGCATGGTCCTTTCCCATTCTGGGGCCGCTTCTTTTCTTGATGTTGGGCGTTACACGCGTGCCGCAAAAGGCCTGGCGCACGCAACGCGCCAACGATGCGTTTCGCGCAGAACGCCAAACGCGAGAATCCGAAGCCATGCCGCTGGATTATTGGCGACGGCTTCGGGAATCCATGGCCGACGCGCCGGAGGACGAAACCTCACGTACGCTTGTCAAAACAATGAACCGCTTCGGTGACGAGTTTCCGCTACTCGGGAGCAACACCATAGAAACGCTTATTGGGGGCGACGCGGCCTTTCCACAAATGCTGAGCGCCATTGACGACGCAACGGATCACATCCACCTGCAAACGTACATTCTGGGCAATGACGCCACCGGCCGTCTATTCCTAGAGCACCTGGCCGCAAAAGCGCGACAGGGCATCGTTGTGCGTCTCCTGTATGACCGCATTGGATCCACCAGCGCCTGGCTGCGCGGCATGTTGCGACCCTATGCAAAAATCCCCAACTTTCACATCGACTCGTGGCATCAGATGGACCTGTTCCAGTGGCGTTTCCAGATCAATTTGCGCAACCACCGCAAGGCGCTCATCATTGATGGAAAAATAGCGTTCGTTGGCGGCATCAACCTACACATTGAAAACACCACGCGCCCGCAAGGCGAGCCGATCCGCGACTACCACTTTATTGTTCGCGGACCTATTGTGCACGAAATGCAATACACCTTCTTACGCGACTGGCACTTCATGTCCAACGAAGACGCCAGTCAATTACTTTGCGAGCGCCATTTCCCATTGATTACGCCGTCAGGTCAAACCTTGATTCGCCTCGTCAACGGCGGCCCTTCCTCAGACGTTGAATCCCTCACCGACATTTACTGCGCCGCACTCGCCGCGGCAACCGACCAGGTGCTAATCGTCACCCCATACTTCGTGCCTCCGCCCGATATTCTACGCGCGATGCGACTAGCCTCCCTACGCGGCGTAAGCATCAAACTGCTTCTGCCCGAAACCGGAAATCATCCAACCGCCGCCCTCGCGGGTAGGGCGTTCTTTGAAGACCTGCTGAATGCCGGCATTGAGATCTATTTACGTCCCCCACCCCTGCTACACGCCAAAGCCCTGGTTGTGGACGACAAAATTGCCGTCGTCGGCACCGTCAACCTCGACAACCGCAGCCTTCGCTTGAACTATGAAACGGCATTTACGGTATTCGACGAGCCGTTTGCGAATGAGCTCAAACAGTTCATCCTAGAAGATTTAGCGGCGAGTAGCCGGGTTGACCTGGTGCAGTGGCGAAACCGTCCAGCAGGAGCGCGCATTCGCGAAAACCTCTGTGCACTACTGGCACCTGTGCTTTGATGGGTGCGGCCTCGGCTTAACTCACTTGCCTTTCAAGAGCCCGGCGGCCTCGACGTTCCCTAACTCGATCGCATAATCAAGCGCAGTCTTCCCATTCGTCGCGCGCAGCGACGGATCTGCGCCGCACTTCAGCAAGAGAGCGATCATCTCCGATCCAGAGCTAGCAGCAGCCTCGTGCAACGGCGTGCCACCACCATGGCTCTGCGCATTGATCGCCGACCCGGCATCAACGAGAAAGACCGTCAACGGCACGTTGTCCTTAACGGCGGCAAAATGGAGTGGCGTCCACCCGTCTTGATCTTCAACGCCAAGTGCCGCGCCATGCTTCACGAGCAACTTGGCGACGTCGTCACAACCGCGCTCGGAAGCGAGATGGAGCGCCGTCTTATGCCGCCGTGTCGCCGCATTGACAGTCGCACCGCCCTCAATGAGTCGCCCCGCAATATCGGCATAACCGCGCACAGCGGCATAATGCAGCGCGCACCAACCCGCACGGTTCGTGGCATTGACCGATACGCCTTCCTTTATCTGAAGCGTCACTGCGGCAAGGTCATTTTGGCTAATCGCCTTTAACATGGCCGGACGCAGATCACCGGCCACCGTCGCAACAGGCGACAAAAGACCAACAACCCCGCACAACGTTGCTATGGTCACGATTCGTTTCACAACGCACCTCCTGTGGGCATACGCCCAAATGGGCAGTTCATTGACGACATTGCCGAAATATAAACCGATGCGTGACGCAACGCGATTTGTTATTGTAACCTCTTACGAAATCGATTTTCGCGTTTATAACCACAAGGAGACACGATTACCGCGATACAATCGCGCCGTCGCATGGGATCAGTCCCAAGTCACGGACAGCTCCCTCTTTATCGTACTTTGCGCAGATCTGAAAGCCTAGGAAAGAGACCCATCACGGTACTGGGTGAACGCACCCGAACCCGTTCAGGAATTTATGATTCCCGCCATTGACGCCTACTACCGTGACAAGGATCAAGTACAACGTGACGAAGCGATGCGATCCTGCGGCATTGTTGCACAGACACTCATGCTCAGCGCCAAAGCGCTTGGCTATGATTCTTGCCCCATGGACGGATTTGATTTTGACGCCGTTGGGAAATTGATCAATCTACCCGACGATCATGTCATCGCCATGTTCGTCGCCATCGGAAAAGGCACAAAAGAACCCTGGCCGCGCCCGGGTCAGTTGGATCTCGACGACGTCGTCATCAAGAACGCCTATTCTGCATAAGCGCCGAACCCGCAAATAGAT
>JAPKCZ010000169.1 GCA_028822745.1 Kiritimatiellia bacterium
ATCCGGTCCGTTACGTCACGGTATATCGTCCGTTCTGAGTTTTGTTTTTTTGTTGTCATGGCAGGCGACGGTCGTCGCTGAGACGTCGGCGTCCACCGAGCAACCCAATATCGTTTTTTTGCTTATCGACGATCAACGTAACGATACGCTTGGTTGTGCTGGGCATCCCATCATAAAAACGCCGGTCATCGATCGTTTGGCCGCGGAGGGCGTGCGCTTTCGCAATGCCTTCGTGACGACCTCCATCTGCGCTGCCAGTCGCGCCTCTTTTTTGACTGGACTATATGAGCGCACACATGGATTCACTTTTGGGACGCCGCCCTTGCGCCGAGCGCATATGGTCAACAGTTATCCTGCCCTGATGCGCGCAGCAGGGTACCGCACTGGTTTTGTTGGAAAGTTTGGGGTTAAAACGCACGGCAAGATCGAGAAAGAAATTTTCGATGTTTTCAAGCCACATAACCGTAACCCGTATTTTCATCGGCAGGCGGATGGAAGCCTGCGTCACGAAACCGAAGTGGCCGGCGATAGCGCGATCGCATTTCTTGAGAGTAACCCCAAGGACAAGCCATTCTGTCTATCGGTGAGTTTCAATGCCGTTCATGCGGAGGACAATGATAAGCTCGATCATTTCCCATGGCCCAAGGCAGTTAATGGCATGTACGACGACGTGACGATTCCGCCGCCGCGTCTGTCGGATCCTGCCATTTTTGAGAGTCAGCCCGAATTCCTTAAAAACTCGATGAACCGTAAGCGCTATTTCTGGCGTTGGGATACACCCGAAAAGTATCAGAAGAACATACGCGCCTATTACCGGATGATCAGCGGTGTCGATCACGTCACGGGTCGCATTCGCGAGGCGCTGGACAAACTAGGGCTCGCAGAAAATACCGTGATTATTTACATGGGCGATAATGGTTACTACATGGGCGACCGCGGCTTTGCTGGCAAATGGTCGCATTACGAGCAATCGCTGCGTGTGCCCCTGATTGTCTTCGACCCTCGCGCGCCACGTGCTGCTCGCGGTGTTGTGCGCGATGAGATTGCCCTCAATGTGGATGTGCCCGCCACCATGCTGGCGTTGGCCGGTATCGAACGCCCGGCGACCTATCAGGGCGCCGCGCTGAGTCCGCTGCTGCGCGGCGAGCGTGTCGCCACGTGGCGCACTGAGTTTTTCTGTGAACACCTGATGGATCACAAAGACATTCCGGCGTGGGAAGGGCTATGCGGAGAGCGTTATGTTTACGCGCGCTATTTTGGACAGAATCCCGCTTTTGAGTTTCTGCATGACCTCAAATCCGATCCAGACCAGTTGCAGAATCTGGTCAGGAGCCCTGAGCACGAAGCGGTGCTTACACGCATGAAGCAGCGCTGTGATTCTTATGCGACGACGTACGCTGCTGCAGGGAAGCCTGTCGACGTGCCGTGATTCTTAGGAGGCCTGTTCTTTAAGCGGGTCTATGCTGTTTTATATTCAGAATCCCTAGACGGATGACTACTGCGGCTTGCTTCACGTGCTGCAATGGGATTAAAGTGGCGATTTAGGGAGAATCAAATGTCACAGTTCGAAAACGTATCCGTAACCAAAGAAGCCAACGTCTATTTTGATGGCAAGGTGACAAGTCGTGCGATCTCGTTTGCGGACGGGAGCCAAAAGACCTTGGGTGTCATGCTGCCTGGAGCGTACACGTTCAATACGGTGGCTGCGGAGCTGATGGAAATCTATTCAGGCGATCTGCAGGTGTGCTTGCCAGATGGCGATTGGCAGGCGATCAAGGGTGGCGAAAGCTTCAATGTCCCCGCGAATGCCGCTTTTCAGGTGAAGGTCGAGACCATCACGGACTATTGCTGTAGTTTTCTATCATGAAAATTCCACTGTATATGTTTATGGTGGTCGCTCTTGTTCACGTGTCACGTGTTGACGGCGCGGAGCAGGGCGAATGGGTGTCCCTATTCGACGGCGCCACGTTGACAGGTTGGCAGGCGCGCGAGGGGAAACCGCCTATTTCCGGCTGGGTTGTGGAAGATGGGCTACTCTTCCGTAAAGGCGGAGGTGGCGACATTGTCTCCGCGCAAGCGTATGAGAATTTCGAACTGGCCTTTGAGTGGAAAATCTCAAAGAAGGGCAACAGCGGCGTCAAGTATCGCTTCCAAGGTCGGCTTGGGCCGGAGTACCAAGTACTAGACGATACGGGACACAGCAACGGTAAGAATCCGTTCACGAGTGCGGCATCGATGTATCTGATGGCCAAGGCTGATGCTACGCAAAAAGTCTTGAAGCCCGTGGGTGAATTTAATACGGGCAGAATTATTGCAAACGGCGCGCACCTCGAGCATTGGCTTAATGGCAAGAAAGTGTTGGAGATGGAGGTCGGCTCCGTGCGCTGGAATACGGTCAAGGCAATGACCAAGTTCAAGGGCGCACGTGGATTCGGCGAAGGCGCCGGAAAAATACTTCTTCAGGATCACAACGATCCTGTCTGGTATCGGAATATACGCATCCGATCCCTTTGAGTCCGGGCTTAAACGGAAGGATCCGTTGGGCCAACAGGAGGCGGCGTTGATCCTCTGGCGACTAAAGTCGGCCGCGAAAAACCAAAACGGGATATGCTTTTATGAAGCCTAGAATTAAGCTGGCAACAGCGGTGACCGCTTATGGTCAGGAAATGGCGCTGTTTCAGCATGATGCCGATTTTTCCATCTGGGTTGATGGCCAAGAGTTGAAAAGCAGTCGCCAGCATGAATCACAGTTGTGTTTAGCACGTTTGGGTTGTGCTGCCCTGTGCGAATGCCCGTCACCCAACGTCTTTGTCAGTGGGTTAGGGCTGGGCTACACCCTGCGCGAAGTGCTTACGCTTTTAGGTTCAAAGGGTCGCTGCGTTCTGCGAGAACCGCAGGACGAACTTATTCAATGGCATCGCGACCATCTCGCCGAGCTCAATGGAGATGTGCTCGATGACAAGCGCGTTGAGCAGCAGTCCGGCGATATCGTGAAGCTGCTTTCCAAAACGCCGCGAGGGTTCGATGCAATTCTATTGGATGTCGACAACGGCCCTGGTCCGAACGCATCGAAGCAGCGTGAAGCGGTGTACGGTCGCGAAGGATTAAGAGCGTGTCGTGCGGCTTTGCGTGACGGAGGATGTCTGGCGGTGTGGTCTTCGGAAGCGAACAAGTCTTTTGAGGAGCAACTGGTGCGGACGGGATTGCATGTACGCCGTTTTCGTGTTGAGGCCTATCCCGGAAGTAAGTCACAGGGACGATTCGTCTGGGTGGCATCTGACAACGAGCGCTCTATTCCCCCGGGCGGAGGGGAACCACGGTTGCCCGCCAAAGGACCGCGAGGACGACAGGGGCCGCGCCGCTTTGGCGATGGACGACGTCGGTCCTGATTTAGAGCGACACCGCTTTGGCAGAGCGGCAGGGGCCGAGTAGATAGGCCAGCTGGATGCTCCCCGAAGCGCGCGCCGGCTGCACGTTTCGCCAAGCCTAACGGTTACTGACGATGAGGAGGCTGTAAAATCTTCCATGGCGGGCATCGTTTCTGGCGCCGTTCTTGTCCGCTCGACACATTTTGTAAAATAGCCGATTCGGGCTTGCCTCGCTCAGAGAGTTGAGGGCACCATTCTCGCTCGTGGTGACGATGGCTACTTGGATTGACGAAATACTAAATTGCATCACAAAAACCCGAAACGGAGTTATGGATGAAACTGAATCGACGCGATTTTATCAAATGTAGTAGTGGCGCAGCCATAGCGCTGCCCAATATTATTACCTCCAAAGCGCTCGGTGCAGCGGACGGCACACCTGCGGCAAGTGAGCGCGTCACATTGGCGATTGTTGGCCACGGGGGGCAGGGTCGATCCGATCTCGGTGCATTCATGCGCGACAAGCGTGTTCAGTTGGTTGCTGCTTGTGACGTCAAGCACGCTGAATTGGATCGTTTCAAAGACAACAAGAACGTGGACACTTACACGGACTATCGCGAAATCTGCGCTCGCGATGACATCGATTTTGTGCTCTGCGCCACGCCGGACCATTGGCATGCGCAAGTCACGATTGACGCCATGAAATCAGGCAAAGACATCTTCTGTGAAAAACCGCTCTCCCTCACGATCGAGGAGGGGCGCAAAATGTCCGACACGGCACGTGCCTACGGTCGTGTGTTTTCGTGTGGTAGTCAGCGTGTGATTGAGGATTTTGGGAAATTGGCGGCAGCCGCCAATAGTGGCCGATATGGCGAGGTTCTGGCGGCACATGCGGATCCGGGGCGGGGGCCACGACATTGCTATCTACCTGGACGCGGCGATCCTGTTAAGGATCGAATTGACTGGGATATGTGGCTCGGGCCAGCGCCGTGGACGCCTTACAACGCCTTTCGTTGCGGTCGGGCCTACGGATTGGGCGGGAGGGGTTTTCGCACTTGGTACGATTATTCCGGTGGCATGATGACGGACTGGGGCGGACATAAGTTTGGCGCTGTTATGCACGGCTTGAAGTTGGATCACACGGGTCCACAGGCGATTTATCATCCAGGTGGTGAGCATAAGTATTTGACGTATGAATTCGCCAACGGGAAGAAGATCTACGTCGGCGGTGGTATGAAGTACATCTGTGAAGAAGGGGAAGCGCGCCCACAGCGGAAGTTTAAAGTGCCGCCAGGGTTGCGCTGGTACGAAGATGGGGCCAATTCTCCCTATCGTGACGTCATTAACTGTGTTTACAGTCGAAAACGCCCTTTCCGCGATGTGGAATACGCGCATCGCGTCGCCACAATCTGCCATCTTGGCAACATTTGCACCCTGCTGGGGCGCGATTTGAAGTGGGATCCGGAAAAAGAGGATTTCATCGGTGATGCGGAAGCAAGTCGCTTGGTTTCTCGCCCGCGGCGCGGCCCTTGGCAGATTTAGGTAAGCAAAATTTCAATTAATGAATTGTCCATCGTTCGTGAATAAGAATAGAAAGAACACGATGAAAAAAGTACTACCCTTGATGTTGTTGCTGGGCCTTATGGCGCCCGCGTCCCGTGCTGATGTGTTTGAAGACCTTGCCGTATATACGTATGGCTCTGATCCTAACGTGGCTCAGCAAGTTATGGAGCAGATGTTGGCTGCTGATGCCGCCGGCCGCACTGCGATTGAGTTGAAGCTTGCGGCGGTGGTCGCCAATGCTGATGCGACACAGGATGGCAAGGCGTGGGCCTGCCGCTACTTGCAGATTATTGGTACGGAAGCATCCATTCCTGCTTTGAGCACGCTCCTGCAGGATGAGGTGCTTGCAGACTACGCACGCTTGCCACTCGAACGTATGGTCGGCTCTGCCGCGGCAAGCGCGGCGTTGCGCAACGCCTTGCCGGATGCGCCTGCGGCCGTCCAAATCGGGCTCATAGGCAGTCTCGGTGAGCTGCGTGATACGAGTGCTGTTAAGGCGATTGGGAAATTGGCCAAAAATGATGACGCGGCCCTTTCTGCTGCTGCAATAACGGCGCTCGGAAAGATTGCCGACAAACGTGCGATCAAGACTCTGCGCAAGATCGAGCCTCGTGCCGAAACGAAACAGGCTTATCTGGATGCAATCGTGCAGGC
>JAPKCZ010000170.1 GCA_028822745.1 Kiritimatiellia bacterium
CGGGATCGGTCCGATTTTCTACGGTTGCGTGCCCTTATATTTCGCAGGCGCAAGGGTGTATGATCTTGCAGGGCCGCTCTCCTTTTTGAAGAGCCCCCATCGTCCATCGAAAGGGCGCCGTTGGCGCGACCAGGAGCGGAGGCGCTACGAGGAATCGAACTGAAGGCATATGACTATCCGCGTACGGCTGAAGAAATTGCGGCGGCGGAAACTGCCTGGACAACAAACGAAAATGGTGTGTTTGTGTGTGGCCCAACATGATGGCCAACTCAGACCAGTGGTGCATCTCAAGCAGTCAGGTCAGAGAAGATGGGGGCGAATACGAGGTCACCGAATGACTCACATACCCACACACTCCCACACCCACAAACATGGGGCAGAACAACCAATGCGCTACAAATGCTTGATGAAACGTTGATTAGCCCTAAAACTGGGGCGGAATTCTTGACAGAACCAAACGAAGACTGAGGAGAGTGAGATGATTGAAGGGGTGAAGGGGCTGATTGCAGCTCCGCTGACGGGGTATCGTGACGATGGATTGGTTAACCTCGACGTAGTGACGCCTTACGCGGAGCTGCTGCAGGCCAATCGCGTGGCCGGTGTATTTGTCAACGGTACCACGGGCGAGGGGATGTCGCTGACGCTGGACGAGCGACGTGCGCTGTCCGAGCGCTGGGTGCAGGCGGTGCCGCAGGGCTTCAGGGTGATGATTCATGTGGGGCATACATGCCAGACGGAGAGTCGTGCCCTGGCCGCACATGCCGCCGACATCGGTGCGGCCGCCATCGGCGAGATCGGGCCGGTTTTCTTCAGGCCAGGCAGCGTTGAAGCGCTGGTGGACTACTGCGCTGAAACCGCGGCCGCCGCACCTGATCTGCCCTATTACTACTACCACATGCCGTCAATGAATCAGGTGCTCTTTCCCATGAGCGAGTTCCTGCGTCTGGCGGAGGAGGCTATTCCGAACCTGGCCGGGATTAAGTACACGCACAGCGATATTGCTGACTATGAAGAATGCCTTGGATTCCGGGATGGGAAGTACGATATCCTCTTCGGGCGTGATGAGTTTCTCATCGAAGGCCTTAAGGTGGGTGCACATGGCGCCGTGGGCAGTACCTACAATTTCATGGCGCCGCTTTACCATGAGCTGATCGCGGCCTTCCGTGCCGGCGACCGGGCCGAAGCCGAACGCCTGCAAGCCATCTCGGCCAATACCTGCACGACCATGGCAGGCACAGGCGGATTTGGCTCCGGCCTTAAGGCGATCCTGAAAACGATGGGTCTCGACCTCGGCGGCATGCGGCGTCCGCAGGTCAACCTGTCACCGGAAGCGGTTACGAAACTGGTCGCGTCCCTCAAGGATGCCGGCACGTTTGAATACCTCAATCGCGTACCCGTAAAATTTGAGAATAAGTAACAACCACATGAACAGGAGCCTAACATGTTAGCACAAACTGATATTGACCGTTTTCATCGCGATGGGTTTTTGGTACTTCGGGGGTTCTTTAGTGGCGACGAGCTACGCATGCTTCAGGAAGAAGCCACGAAGGTCGAGCAGGAAGGCATATCGTTCCAGGCGGATCAGGTGGACGCGGGACGTAAGAAACATCACAGTTATAGACAGCAAGAGGACAAGTCGTTTCGCTATTTCCGTTCAGAAGAAATGTGGCAACGTCACCCTATTTTCCAGGCGGTCACCGTCAACCCAAAGCTTTTGCAGAGCATTGGTCAATGTGTCGGCGAAGGCTTCGTGCCCGCCAATGATTCCTTTGTCTGCAAAACACCCCATAGCGATGTGCCGATCCACTGGCATCAGGATCCGCCCTACAGCAATCCGAAATCTTCCGAAACACTCGGCGTGCCCAATTTTGATGTGGATATTTACCTCCAACCTTCCACCATCGAAAATGGCTGCGGGTGGGGTATCCCCGCTCATCATCTCGTGGGGCATGTGGATATCGCACGATTCTCAGAAGAGGAACTCTTTAACAATTTTGGGGCGGTCCCCATTGAAATGGAGCCCGGTGATGTTCTCTTCCATTGCCTCAGCGCGCCGCACGGCTCAGTCGGCAACACCACAGCGGATACCCGAAGCATTTTTTATGTTCACTACATGGCGCGTGATGTGGCGAAAGTATCATACAAGGACGCCGATTGGATCCTCCAGGGAAAGGGCTTCGTTGGCATGGCCACAGAGGCGGTGCCCGAGATGATGGAACATCGCCGCTCCTTCGGCTGGGATGGCATCGAGAATCCCGACTACCAGATCTCGCTAGCACCCGAGGGCATACAGTTCAACGGACGTCCCTGCTCACCACCGCGCCACTGGGACACCTTGATTCAACAGATGAGCCCCGAGGAAATCGAACAGAAACAGAATCTCGCCTTCACCGCAGCGGCGGCGATCGATGATTAAGCCCCAAAAGATCCCTCACCAAACGGCTCGATAGGATCCAGGCAGAACTGGGAACGCCTTAAGTATTAATTTAAGGGCTGACCCGATCCCTCGCAAATGTGGGGCGCATGCGGAAGTCGACCCCGAGGCCGCCTTTGACTAAGCCGCGTGCCGGTGCTACGTTTTCGTCTTCAGAGAAAGCAGACGATGTACATTCTCGAGGATCAAAGGAATTCTTTATGACGCAAACGAAACTTACTGACGAACAGTTGACGACCTTTCACGAGCAGGGATTCATTGTTTTACCTGCTGTATTCAACGACGCAGAAATCGAACGAATGCGCAGCGATGCAGACTTCATCCTTGAGCTGATCATCAATGCGTCCCTGTGCCATGAACGGCGCAGTGGTCGCTTGGATCTGTGTATGACAGACAATGACCAGCACATGGTCCGAAAAATTCAACCGGTAAACGACCTCGGCCTTGCGATCGCACAAGCATCGGCTGACGATCGCCTGCTGGAACCGATGCGACAGATCATGGGCGATGAACCGATTCTGATGGAAGAGAAACTCAACTACAAACAAGCTCTGGGTTTGAAAATAGAGGGACTGGGGGCGTCTCGCGCCAGCGCACAGTTCCCTATCCACAACGACTGGGCTTACTATGCGGCACAGAACTACCCGCGGAGCATTCTGTCATCCGCCATCGCGCTCGATGACAACACGTCCGCCTCCGGACCGATCTGCGTCTGGCCAGGCTCACACAAGACGCACCTCGAGCACGAATCCGTCGAGATTGGCCTCGAAGTCAAAGACGGACTGATCGACAAAGAGGGCGGCCAGGAGATATTGGCGCCTGCGGGCTCCGTCATGATCTTCAGCAGTCTTGTCATACACAACTCCGTGCAGAACACCTCGGGAAAGCCGAGACGCATGATGATCTACAGCCACTACCCGAAGGCGGCAGACATGGGATTCGACACTCGCAACGGGCCGGGCCGACTCAGAGAGTCGCCATGGGAATTGGCATATCTTCGCGAAAAACTTGAAGGCCGTTACACCGACACGTTCAAAGCGCCCGCAAGCCACTAAACCAGCCGGATCCCTTGGCCACAGCGGTTCTCTCAGGCTTTTCGGATGGATTCTCTTGAAGTTCTCCTCTGCGAACTCCGGGGTTAATCCTGTCTTCGTCCTATGGGATGCTAGTGGTCTTAAATCAGAAAACGAGAACAGCAGAACATGAATATACAGATCCTATGCAGCATGCTGATGGCGGGGACCTGTTCCGGGATCGAGAAGGAGCCATCACTGGTGACGGGTGAAAGGGTCGGGAAGGCAATGGCCCACCTGAGAGCCGAAAGGAGTAGCCATGCATGGGCAACCCTCTTGTTGCTTGGCAATCGGTAAACCCCTTGTCATAATTTCTGCCTAAATAGTTTTTTGTTCATATAGCAATGTGAAGGAGCGCGCGATGTCGAAATTCGAACCCACCTGGGACTCCCTGAGTCAGTACGCCATGCCCGCCTGGCTGCGCGACGCCAAATTCGGGATCTACACCCATTGGGGACCGTACACCGTTCCGGCCTACGGGGCCAACGGCACCTGGTACGGCAACCGGATGTATGACAAGACCTCGCCGCACTACCGCCACCACCTCAAGACCTACGGCGATCCCAAAGACTTCGGCTACAAAGATCTTATCCCCCAGCTCACGGCAGAAAAGTTTGACGCCGAAGCGTGGGCCCAGCTCTTCAAGGATTCGGGCGCCAAATTCGCCGGCCCCGTCGCCATCCACCACGATAACTTCGCCATGTGGGACAGCCAGGTCAACCCCTGGAACTCCGTGGCTATGGGTCCCAAACGTGATGTTACTGGTGAGCTCGAGAAGGCCATCAAGGGGCAGGGCCTGAAGTTCATCACCACCTTCCACCACGCCTTCAACTGGTGGTTCTTCAACAAGGACGAGGGGTTCGACACGCTCGACCCCGCTGCAGAAGGACTTTACAGTCGCCGCAAGAAAGAGGCGGATTTACCGGATGCGAAGTATCTGAAGGACTGGTACGACCAAATCATCGAGGTGATTGATGGCTACGATCCCGACATGCTGTGGTTTGATTTTGGACTGGGCAAGATCCCCGAGCGTTACCGCAAGCATTTCCTCGCCTACTACTACAATCGGGCTCACGCAGCAGGTAAGGAAGTGACCGTGGCCTATAAGGCGATGGATGAGAGTTTCCACCTTTCGCCCCTTACGGGACTCTTTGACCTGGAGGTGGGCAAGATGAACGATCTCACCCCCTATTCCTGGCTCTCCGACACCTGCGTCGACGCAGGCCCCAGCGGCTGCTGGAGCCATGTCCGGGGGATCGGCTACAAGTCCTCCGAGCGCTTGATCCACAACCTTATCGACCGGGTCAGCAAGAATGGCTACCTGCTGCTCAACGTCGGGCCCCGGGCCGATGGCACCATTCCCCAGCCCGCCCAGGACTGTTTGCGTGAAATGGGGCAGTGGTTGGGCATCAACGGCGAGGCCATCTACGGCACCGTGCCTTGGCTGGTCTATGGCGAAGGCCCGACCAAGCCCGAGGGCGGCAGTCACTTCAACGAGAACAATGAGGTGCGCTTCACCAGCCAGGACATCCGTTACACCTGTAAGGGCGACGCGCTGTATATCACCGCGCTGGGGCGCCCGGCTGAGCTGCTTACCTGTCCCGGTCTGGCCACGTGCAACCAGCTCCACCCCGACGACATCCTGAAGATTGAGATGCTCGGGGGTGGGGGGGCCGCATTGAAATACCTTCTCAACGAAGACGGACTCAGCATCGAGGTGCCGGATGTGGTACCGTCCTCTGTCGCCATCTCCTTCAAGCTCACCATGAGGAATGAGATCTAACCAGCAGCGCAGCAGCGTCACGTCCCAATAACAAGAGGAAGAATGATGAACTTAAGACGGTTCGGAAACACGAGCGCAATGGTATCGGAAGTAGGGCTGGGCTGCTGGCAACTTGGCGGTGACTGCTGGGGGGACCTTAATGAGGGCAAGGCTCAGGAGATCCTGCAAGCTTCGATCGATAGCGGCGTCACGTTCCTTGATACGGCGGATGTCTACGGGGCAGGCCAGAGCGAGACGTTCATTGGGACGTTTCTGAAGCACA
>JAPKCZ010000171.1 GCA_028822745.1 Kiritimatiellia bacterium
TGATCAACTAGCCTCGCGCCAACTTTTGAAGATGAGCGAGGTGTTGATGCCGCCAAAGGCGAAGTTGTTGCTCATGACGTACTCAAGGTCCATTTCGCGCGCCTCCTTGAGGTAGTCGAGTTCACCGCATTCCGGGTCGACCTGCTTCAGGTTAATGGTTGGTGGGTACCAATTGCGGTTCATGAACTCGATCGACAGCCAGGCTTCGAGGGAGCCGCTGGCTCCCAGGGTGTGGCCGAAATAACTCTTTAGTGAGTTTACCGGCATGCGGCTCCCGAATAGGTTTGCTGTGGCTGTTGATTCGGCAATGTCGCCCATGCGAGTCGCCGTGGCATGTGCATTCACATAGCCGATGGCCTCGGGGGGCAGGGATGCGCATTCGAGGCCGAGTTCCATCGCACGCTTCATCATCGGGGCCTGCGGTGCGGTGACATGGTTACCGTCGGCATTGTAACCGAAGCCCACGACTTCTGCATAGATGGTGGCACCACGGGCCTTGGCGTGATCGTAATTCTCCAGGATGAGGGTGGCCGCGCCTTCGCCAATCACGAGTCCATCACGGTCGGTGTCAAATGGGCAAGGCGTTTCCGCGGGGGTTTCGTTCTTGGTGCTGGTGGCATAGAGTACATCAAAAACAGCGGCTTCCGTGATGCAGAGCTCTTCCGCACCCCCGGCGATGAAGACGTCCTGAATGCCGAATTTAATGGCCTCGAACGCAAGTCCGATTGCCTGGCTGCCGGACGTGCAGGCGCTGCAGGTGGGAACAATACGCCCCTTGATTTCGAAAAAAAGACCTAGATTGACCGCGCACGTATGGCTCATCATTTGAATATAAGAGGTGGCCGTGATGCCCTTCATCTCGCCCGTGCGGGCCAGATTGTTGAAGGCGCCGATGGCGGGCGTGCTGCCCGTGGATGAGCCATAGGCGACACCGGTACTGCCGTCGGTGAGGCACGGATCGCCCAGAAGGCCAGCCTGCTCCAGCGCCATTTCCGCGCTTCTCACGGCCAAGAGGGAGACACGTCCCATGCTGCGAATGCGTTTGCGTGAGTAGGTATCGGGAACCACGAAGTCCTGAACCGGAGCGGCCAGGCGCGTATTGATCCCCTCGCAATAATCCCATTCCGACATGCGAACGACACCGTTCCGCCGTGCCTGCATGGCTGCGTGAATGGCCTCCCAACCTGTGCCCACGGGGGAGATGCCCGCCATGCCGGAAACAACAACCCTGTTCATTAGAGCATGCCCCCATTGACGCTGATGACTTGTCGTGTGATATAGCTAGATTGATCTGAGAGCAGGAAGCGTACGATGCCTGTTATGTCCTCCGGTGCCCCCAGTCGCTCCATGGGGATCAATTTGCTGAGCTGGTCAAGAGAAAGGCGGGCTTCTTTTACCATGTCGGTTTCGAAAATGCCGGGCACTACACAGTTGACGGTGATCTTGCGTTTGGCGAGTTCCACGGCCAGGGCCTTGGTCGCGGCAATAATGCCCCCTTTGGAGGCGCTGTAATTGACCTGGCCGCGGTTCCCCGTGATGCCTGACATGGAGGCCACCGTAATGATTCGGCCCGGGGCGCGTCGTTGGATCATGGGCATCGTGAGTGGGTGCAGCACATTGTAGAAGCTGTTTAAGTTGGTGTTAATGACGCGGTCCCAATCGTCGTCGACAAAGGCGGGAAAACTAGCGTCGCTAGTAATGCCCGCGTTGCAGACGACCCCGTAATAGGCCCCGTGTTTCTCAATGTCCTCGCTGAGGGCGGCCTTGGCGGCCTCGCGATCTCCCACATCGAATTGCAGGACGCGGGACTGCCCGCCCTGGGTGCGAATCGTATCCGCGACTCTGTCGGCTTCATCCCGCTTGGACCGACAATGGACCACGACGCTATAGGCATCCTGGGACAGTGACAGAGCGATTGCTTTTCCGAGCCCCCTGCTCGATCCGGTGATGAGAACGGAAGGATTCAATCGGTGCCTGTCAGGTTGAAGTATTTGCGCGGGTCATTGGGTTGGTATACATTGATGCGACCTGACATGAGTTCGCTTCCTGTTTCGTCATCGGAAATTGTCGCGTTGAAATTTCCCATTCCCTCTTCTTTCCATTCCAAGATGGCCGTAATGCGAAGCCGCTGCCCGCTGACAAAGAACGGCTGAGCGCAGTGTGCGCGGCGACAGCCGACGAGCACGCCAAGCTTCACCGGAACGCCATCTCGCCGGGCGGTCAGCCCAGCAAACGCAGCCATCGTTTGTGCCATATATTCAAATCCAATGCAAATCGGAACGCCCCTATCATCCATAAAGAATGGGTTGTCCGGGCGTATTTCGGCCAGCGTTGTAATCGTGCCTTTCGCATAGTTCGTGATCTGTTTCAGCAGGCACATCGTGCCTCGGTGAGGGACGACCTCTCGAATGGGCAGGTCTTTCCAATCGTCACTTGGCGTGTCCATCAGTCCCCGCCCAAAATAATGGCGCAGTTACTGCCGCCGAAGGCAAACGAATTTGAGAGCATTCGCATGGGGGAGGCCGCGACTGATGTGCCGTGCTCGACCAGGGCGATGTTGGGACATTCGGGATCCGCTTGTCCGTCCCAAAGGTGAGGCGGGAGGTCTGCCAATCCGTTCTTGCGCGTCGTCAAGCTCAGCCAGCACAGTCCCGCTTCGATGGCCCCGGCGGCCCCCAGCGTGTGTCCGGTCATGGGTTTCGTGGAACTACAGAACGGTTTGTTGGGAAAGACGCGAGCGATGGCCTTGCTCTCCATTCTGTCGTTGTGTGGGGTGCCGGTCCCGTGCAGGTTGATGTAGTCGATGTCCTGTGCTTGAAGTCCCGCATCATCCAGTGCAAGGCGCATGGCCGACTCGGCACCGAGGCCTTCAGGTTGTGGGGAAGAAATATGGTAGGCATCCGAACACTCGCCGCCTCCGAGAAGGGCAACCTCGGCGGGTTCCCGGCTCATGAGAAACAGGGCAACGCCTTCGCCGACGTTGATGCCATCCCGATGTATGCTCATAGGGTTCGTGCGCCCATCCGAAATAGCCTCTAAGGAAGAGAACCCCTGTAAGGTAATCTGACACAGAGAGTCACATGCGCCGACAATGGCTGCATCGCAATGGTCGGCCTGGATCAGTCTGCGGGCCGCGAGCATGGCTTTGCTTCCCGAGGAACAGGCCGTGGAAATGGTATAGGCGGGGCCTTTCAAGCCGAGCAGGGCCGAGACAAAGCTCGCACTCGAGCCTAACTCCTGCTGGCGCAGGTCAAAATCGGCAGGGAACTTCTGCCCCCCCATCTTACAGGCAAGCGCATCCGTGCTTTCCTGTATGCCGCCCGTACTTGAGCCCAGGACGATCCCAATGCGTTCCGGGTCTGTCTTGGCACGCAGTGCATCGAGTGGCATCTGTATGTGTTCGAGGGCGGCGAGCAGCATGCGATTGTTACGCCCCGCGTAGCGCTTGAGTGCCATCGGGAGTTCCGGCAGTTCGGCCGTGACACGACCGGCCAGTTGCGCCTTTGAGGGGCAGAGCCGCGCCTCGGGTTCGAGTCTGTTTTCGCCCCGCAGGCAATGAGCCCATATTTCATCGGGATGGTTGCCAAGCGCATTCAGCATGCCGAGCGCGTTCAGGTATATCGTTTGCTTTATCATTTTTCGAATCCTCGTCCCATGAGGTCCTAGCTTCACGTTCAAACAAAGCTGGGCGAGAGGTCAATACCTTTTCAAAGATCACTCGGGGTAACGGCGACGGGAAGAACGTGGAGGGAGTAGCGGCGACTGTGGTTGATCAGGGTTGCGGCTTGCGCCAGGCCCTTCCCGCCGCGCTCATAGCGAATCGTGGCGACCTTCTTGCCTTTGCCGGAAATGATGCGTTGGTTCTGATCTTCTTCGACCGCCAATCCCCCGCGAATCAGGCTCTCCGCGGGCCAGTAAATTAGTTCGAGGTCTCCCATGATGTAGCGGGGCTTCATGAAGGAAGGCAGCGACACATTGAATGTGCCACTGAGATCATCGTCGAAAACAAGGCTGAACAAGCGACCAAAGGGTGCCAGGCCTACCAAGGTGAACGTGTCTTGCTGCCATTCCCCATGACCCGTAAACGAAAACTGATCCGAGCCCTTTTTTAGCGTGACTTCGTGCGTGAAACTTGGCGATTCCGCAAAGAGGGAGACGGGTACCGGTTGCAACTGATAGGGAACTCGCCATCCCACCGTGGTTAAGAGCGGGTCATGTGCGCAGCCGAAGCCCAGCAAGAGACCGCAGATCAGAATCAGTCCTCGCACAGCGCAGCAATGAGGGGTAAGGCTTTTGCCAATACAGAAGCGTGGGAATCTTTTCTTTCTGAGAATGACAGAATCATGGCCTGCTTTTTTGAGCAAGGCGGTCGCGGCTGTTCCCGCAGGGCCTGCGCCAATAATCAGCGTGTCATTTCTGGTGGGCAGCACGTGGATCTCCTTCCTTTTGGTCAGCGTCAGAGACTGCCATGGGCGCCAGCAAAAGGCCAAGCAATATGCCAAGCAAGACCGTCAGTCCAAAATCGGCCAGTGCACGCGTGCTGCTCAGGGACAGCAGTCCGAAAGAGAGCATCGTCGTGCAGGCCGAAAGAATGACCGCGAGCATGATATTGGCGGGGCGACTTCTTGATTCCGCGAAGAAGATCGTGTAGTCAATACCGATACCCAGGACGAGCAGTAGCGCCAGCACGTGGAAAAGCGTTAGCGGCTGGCCCATAAAGCCAAGCAGCCCTAGCGTTCCCACGGCGGCGGTGCAGGGCGGCAGAAGTACGCGAGCGAAGCGCCGCCAGCCGTAGCGTCTGAACAGGAAGAGTCCGATAAGCAAATAGGCGCCCGATACCAGCCATGCCCCAAGGCGGCGGTAGCGCCCGAACAGCCCGGATATTTCGGCCACTTTGTTGACGTAACTTACTTGGGGAAACTGGCGGCCCAGGGCTTGTAGTGGCGCTTCATCATGGATGCCGCCCAGTAAGACAATGGAGGTCTGTTTGTCGCCAATTTGCCCCAGCCATTGCGTCCGAAAGGCCTCTGCAAAGTCCTGCTCTAGAAGCGCAGAGGGAGTCAGCAGGGCGGCGTGCGTGTCGGTCAGCACACGTCTCGCACTGTCCATCGTGCTGGGGGGCATGCCCAGGCTGCCCAAGACCTGCATGACCGCTTGTGTGTCGTTGCGGTACAGGCGGCTGAGCAGATCCCGTGAAGACAGTTGTCGCTGCAACGATGGGACAAAAAGGGAGAGCCCCTGCATCCATTCCAGTTGATGCTCGCGCACCAGCGTTTTGAGCGCAGGCATGAGCGCTTCTTCGTGTTGTAGTAGCTGTTCCTCGCTGTTGCCCTGCACAATGAAGAAGCGGCCAAAATCGATCGAGCCGGTTAAGGCCTGGATCGCACTTTCGTTCTGAAGCAGATCGGCATCCTGTGGCTGGAGCGCACGCACATCATCGTTGGGCTGGAGTCGAAGCGCACCGGTGATGCCCGCCGCGAGCAGAAGCGCCATCATGACATAGGCTCGACGTC
>JAPKCZ010000172.1 GCA_028822745.1 Kiritimatiellia bacterium
CCCAACCGTCGAAGTCGGTGTCCTCACCATATCCATCGAGGGCACCGTCTTCATCCGTATCGCCCTTGTTTGGATCCGTTTCACGGCCCACAAAGTTCGCCCAAGCACTGCTCCACTCCCCATTAGGCCAATCATTCGCGCCCGGACGGTCATCCGACGGATTACCCGTGGTCGGCTGAAGAGGCACCCCATCGCCATCAGCCCAGCCGTTTCGGTTCCAGTCCTCGATGCCGTCTCGAATGCCATCGTAATCTGAATCCGGGTTGCCGGGATTCGTCAGCGACCCATGAATCAAACGCGTGCGCGAATCATTGAACACGTATTCAGGCAGGCCGTTGTTGTCGGGAACCGTGTTGTAGAATGGTGGATCCAGGTCTGCCCTGAAATTGTTAAAGCCGTCGCCGTTGGTATCTTTATTGGGATCGGTATGCGCTGGATCAATGGGAACACGCCAACCCGACTCGAGACCGTCCGGCAGCAAGTCCCCATCCGTATCCGGCAATAGCGGATCGGTGCGCCCATACACCTGCCATACATGAACGTCGCCGTTGTTCCATGTTTCAGGATTCGTATCAGGAAGATCCTGCGGCGTCGTTTCATCGGTGTCATACAGCCCGTCATCATCGTCGTCCAAATCGCTCACATCATTGGTCGCCTGTTCACGCAGGATCACAGTCGTATTGCGCACCGTGAAGCCCGACTGCGTCGCGGTATCAGCCGAATGGGTGTTCACATAGGCGTAGAACGTGAAGCGGCCCGGTTGCATGTCGGACCACAGAAAATGCCAATACATGCGATTGCCAGAAACCGAAGGATTTCCATCGAGCGCATAGGCAACCACATTGGACATGGAACCACCGGCGTAGACCGCCGACAGCGTCACGTTGCTGGAGGATGGGATCGACGCCACACTGGCTTCATGCCCCGCCACCCAGACGCGCTGCCCGATACGCAGTTCGTCATCAAAGGCGGGCAGAATATGACCGGTCAAGTTGGACGTGGTAGGCCCCGGATACACCGGATTAATAGTCAGGCTCACATCGGAGTCCACATGCGTCACCACGAATGCGTTCGACAAAATACCGATCGACCGTCCCGCACTGAGCGCATTACTGAACGTCGTGCCCGTTCCAATCACAAGTGCGTTTGTCTCTGAGACGGCCAGCGTCCCCACCAACGACACGGATGTTCCGACAACGTCCGCACTGCCGGCTTGCACCGACACACGTCCTGGCAGCGCATTCGACACCGCAGGCAGTGGCGTTGTTGTGCCCACCGAGTTGGTAAACGCGAGCCAGACATGCTGTGCCGTGAGATCCGTTTCGACCCGAATCAAAAACTGTCGATCCGTCGGTTGTGGACTGGCTAAATCCGGCAGCACGATCTCGAAGGCCTTCCCATCCGAATCAAACTCAAGCGGCTGAACAATATCGATATGCGCGCCCTGGTCTGCCGGAGGTGCGATCACGAAGCGGTTCGCCTCCAAGGTGACGCCACCCCCTGTCGTGTGCGTCACCTGAATGTGATGCGGGTATTCCGGGTCGCCATTGAACAGGTTCGGCAGGTCGTAGCGTAGTTCATGATGCTCGGCGCTGATATTGTACGCGAACGCGTAGAGGTCCTTGCCTTGCGCGTTTCCGTCGATTCGAATCAGGAAACGATCCCGCAGCTGGCTTTCCGTCAGCCCATCGGCCAGAGATTTTGTAAAGCGTACGCGAATGGTCCACCCCGCCTGCACCGCTGTGCCGTCCTGCGTTGGCCAATCGAAAAAGAGATCCAATGCTGGCGCATTGGCAGACACGTTTCGCGTCACGGTTGTGAAATGTCCCTGCACATCGTTCAACGTCATGTTTGTGGAGGACGACAACTCGAGAAAACGTACCTTGATCTGTGCCGGGCTGGAGCCAGACGGGATATTTCTATAACTAAAGCGCCACTCCAGCGGATACGTGCTGTCGATCGACAGGTTTGGCGTCGCCGTCGTCGCTTGCACCCAGGCATCCACCGTCGCACCCACAGCGTTCGTAACGGTGCCGTTGCCGTTCGCATCACCTGTCGCCCCGTCGTCGTTGGCCGCATCCGCATCAACGACCAGATACCAGACCTCGGTGACCGTTTCATCGGTTCTGACCACCACGCCGTACTCATTCTGGCTGAGCGTGTCATTTTCATTGGGGAACACGACCTCGCCCGATGGCGTCTGCGTGTCATAATAGAAGGGCTGAATAAACGTGTTATAGATCGATGCGCGCCCCGTGCGTTCCAAAAAAGTCCGCGCACGCAGAATATGGAAGCCCTCATCCAGCCCCGCCTCCGTTTCACCATAATCATTGTGGGGGTGATACGTGACCGTGTCGGCATTGAACCCATTCAGCTCCCACGCGCTCATCATGCTCTTTTTGATGCCGATATCAAAATCGCTGTTCGGGAATGCCACATAATACGGGACATGCGGTACGGCGTTGGTGTCACCGTTCTGTTGCTTGAACCCGCCGATTTTGTAGCGCAAGACCGTGCCGTCGGTCTGCGCAGGAATCGCACCGGTATACCAATCAGCGGTGGCATTGGTTGCGTCTTTGTGATCGTACTGCAGGGCGACGGTGCGCGTGTTGCCGCGGCCTTCGCCACCCGCGCCTTCAGGGAAGCTCTGTCCATCAACGGTGTAATACAGCACGAGGTCGCTAATTTGAAATTCGTACCCAACCTTGACCCAAAGGAAAATGTTTGTACCGACGGCGTTGGTGGGTTCCGGCCAGAATTGATCCAACCCGTTATCGGTACCCAACTCGGGGTCATGGAAAATCCAATCGGCCGTATGCTCATCGCTGTCACGCCCTGTCGCCCCGTCGATCACCGTAAACCCGGGTGACCCAACAGTGACTTCATACGTTTCCGCACCGGCTGAACCGATCACGTTACGATTATCCGTGTCGCGCGACGCGAATTTTTCACGATACTGACGTTGAACAAAATCCATGCTTTCATAGCCAAGAAACATGTCCACCGAGCCGGCCTGCCCACCATCGCCATGAATCCCCGGCGGATGATCACGTGTATCGCCGAGCGCGTGTGACAGATTGTTCAAACCGATGCCACCGTTGAGTTTCAATTTGGCGTCAATAGCGGACCCGTCTGTACGGACCACGAAGCGCAGGTTCGTGCCCGACGTCACACGTGGAACGAAATGGGTGTACTTGAAATCAGTTGGATCTGGATCCGTCGTTCCATAGGGGTTAAATCCTGGATCGCCGTCAGGCCCGTCCTTACGCACATAGGACATCCACGACACCTCGGCACCGTCATCGTAGATCGTCACAGGGTTACCGCCGCTGCCAGCCCACAGATCCGAGGCCTCCGGGCTACGCCATGAAAACACGAAATACCCACCGGGCGGGATGATGACCTTAATCATGCCATTGCCGAAGCCGCTGTAATCGTTCTCGACCGTGTAATAAAAATGCCCGCCACCGTCTGCGTATTGCCAGAGCTTGGATCCAGCCGGAAAGGTTGTGGGGATTTCACGATAGGCACCCGCCGAATAATCATCGTTCATCGCAAAGAATAGCGTCGTTCCATCAGCATCCGGCATCGAACTGTTCTCGCGTTTGTCGATGCGTTCATAGGCGACGACATCGCCATCAGCCCATCGTGGCTCCTGATAGCCGCGCGAAAAATGGTTATGGATCATGTTGAGATTAGGAATACGACTGTCACCGAACTGCCCGAGATACGCGATATTGGCATGGCGCGGAAAAGCGCCGCCGCTTTCGCCAAGTGTTTCAGCCTGGTAGTTGCCGTCAGTATAGACGTTCGGCAAACCTTCGCGTGTCATATACAAGGCAAACTGCAACTCAGGACGACTGGCATAATCATCATCGTGACTCTTGGCGAACATCACCGCTGAACCGGAACTAAAACCATTCCCACCGGCGTACTGCAGGCCCTCTAGGTTGCCCCAGGGCTGCCCCAGGTTTCCGTTTAGAAAGCTATGCAATTTGCTGTCGACCAATCGCATGCCCGCGTCGATATAGCCCCCGAGGCTTGGCGGTTCACCCAGGTGTTCGCCGAACATCATCAAATCGTCGCGCGCGACTTCGGTGCTGAAAACGCTGTCACGGTGATTGTTCCAGTCACTGAACCCGCGTGTCAGGTTGAACTGCTCCTGGGCGGCGCCACAGTACCCGGCATTGCTGCCATCTTTGTCGCCGTATTGTTGTCCGAAAAAATAATCAGGCACATGCTTCACGGCGTCCAAGCGCAGACCGTCGATTTTCGTGTGCGCCACCAACCAGCGCGCGGCGCGGATCAGATAGGCGTTCACGTCCTCTGCATACAGCCATGCGTTGTCGCTATCGGTCAGGTCGGCATGCGTCAGTTCGTTGCTGACACCGAACCCGACATAAACCGCACCATTGCTGCCGGGTGCGTAGGCGTAGTACTCCGGATTGTCCGGATGCCGCACGAGTTTGATCTTGGGCATATGATCGCCCTCGCTCGTGCCAAAATTGCCGTTGTCGGGCTCTTCCTGCGCGATGTCGATCAAGTCCGAAAAATTTCGATTCTGGATCTGCCATGTATCGCTCCAGTTGGCCACGTTGTCCCACTTGCGATAGAAGCCTTCCGCGGTGACGCGCAGATGAAAATCCTCAGGCACCATGCCGGGATACACATCGATCGGCGTGTACGCATCGAAACCGGGAACATCGAAGGCACGATGATTCATAATGTTGTCCACGTACACGCGCATGCCAAAGCGATGTGCGACGCGAATCAAGTGATGCAGATCGGCTTCCGTACCGTAGCGCGTGCGTACCGTATTGCGCTGGTTTTTTCCGCCAATATCAAAAGGATCCCAGAGGTCGTATCCGACCGTCAGGCCCCCGCTGCCTTTTGTTGGTGGCGGCAACCAGAGCGCCGTGTAGCCAGCTTCGGCCAGTTCGGGCATCTTGTAGGCCATTTCCTGCCAAGACGTGTTGAAGTACTGAAGCACGACTTCGGACGAAGCGCGTTGCGTGAACGGGCCGGCGAGCATTGTTGTTATCAGCGCGGCGAGCCAAAGACGCTTTAAGAGCACATTGAGCAGAACGTTCATCGTTTTTGCGCCCACGTTCCAGACATACAATCGGAAGAAAGCGCTCCATAGAGGTTGGAGAACGAGGTTCCTTCCCGTGTCCGTAGAACGCCACACCAAGGATTGCCTTCTTATTGTCATGCCTGACGGCATAGAGCGGCATTGTACGAGATCGGCTCACGGGTGGGGCGGCGGCCCTCGCAACATCCCCATTTATATAAAATTACGCCCCTTGAGTCAAGGGATCCCGGAGCCGAAGCGATTGTGATTTGGTAACCTGAGAGTCTGGTAAGGAGCGCCAATTAGTGCGTGGGTATGTGGGTCTCGAAACTTGCGTTGTAGGCCTGCGGGAAGCGCGGGGTCAATGGGCGGCTTTCCCAACTCACAAACTCACACACCAACACACTCCCACAGCAAGACTCGCTAAACGGCGGTCGCTTC
>JAPKCZ010000004.1 GCA_028822745.1 Kiritimatiellia bacterium
TTGGGGCCAGTATTCAGGTCAAGGCAGGAACCTATACGTCGGAATCGCCGCTATTCACACTCAGGGGGGTTCGCTTCGAGGCGCCGCTTGTCGCGGAGACCGTTCAGTCCGGAAATTATGATATTTTATGGTCGAACGCCGGTTTGGATACGGCAGCGAAAGTAGACATGCGACTCTCGCTGAATGGGCGAACCGGTCCCTTTGATACCGTTATTGGCACGGACCTCTTTTTGACCGATGAACTTTTGAACTGGAATGTTCCGCAAGGGCTGGGCCCGTCCACGAACGCGGTATTGCGTATCGAGGTGATTGCGGCGCCGAACGACGTTCTTGACATTGGTTACACGGCCTTTTCGCGCGTCTTCAATCTTCAGGGCCTGCGTGTTGATACACCAAGTACAGGAGATGAACCTGTCCACAATGCCAATCAGATCATCGAGTGGACGGCCGCGAACGGCGGGGCATTGGTCGATGTTTTCTATTCGCCAGATGGTGGCATCACGGATGAAAGCGATCCGATCGCTGTTTTTGTAGACTCGCAGAATGGTCAGAACCTCATCAACTGGTCCATTGAGCCTTTTCGAACACCGTCAACCAACGCTGTTGTGCGTGTGGTTTCGCAAGAGCATGCAGGGCTGGAGGGGCTATCGGAGCCCTTCACGCTGCAGGGCATACAGGTCACTCGCCCGACGCGGTTTGATATTTACTCAACAACCGACGCCATGAGCCCAATCTCGTGGGTTGGTGTCAACGCGGCTGGTGTCGTGCCGTATGATATATTCTATCTCATTGGTACGAACCAGACCTTGATTGCTACAGGCGAGAGCGGTCCCGCATTTGACTGGGTAATTCCGCCCGCGGCGGTCTCGGATGATATTCGAATCGTCATTACGGACGGTACTTTCGTTAACACGTCTGACACGTTCAGAGTCGTTGATCAGGCCACCGTTGAGGTGTCGTCGCCTGCACCAGGCGATTTTTGGAAAATCAGTGAAACCTATACGGTGAAGTGGTTGCGCGGTGGGGCCATGGTCAACGATTTTACGGTCTATTACTCCACGTCGCCTTTCGTGGACACCAATTTGATCGCGACAGCAGGAAGTATCACATTCAATGCCGCTGAGAATGCTTTCGAAACCACCTGGAAAGTGCCTGATAGCCTTGGGCCGACGCGCATCATCGTTCAGCATAATACATTACCCGCCGTCCGGGATGAGTCTGAACCATTCAATATCGTGGGTCAATTCGAGGTGATCACGCCCATTGATGGCGCTTCATTGTTCGCCTTGCGGCCCAGTGAGCCCGTTATTTGGCAAACATTGGGTAACGTGAAGTTCGTCGATCTATACTACTCGATTTCCCTCCAGCACGAGGCTGATAGCTGGGTTAAGATCAATACTGAACCCATTGCGAATAACGGGACGCCTTACACTGATAATGGCACCGATGATGATTGGGTGCTAAGCTCCTTCCCGTGGACGGTTGCCAACGCTCGCACGACGCATGCTAAGATTCGTGTACAGGAAGCGGCGTACCCGCAGACCTTCGATTTAAGTTTCGACGGTCCTTTTGTCAATTCCGTCGGCGAGTTTAACATTATTTACTATACGGTGTATTGGGATGTCTACGATGCTGGCTCTGCGCAACGGCTTGACTTTGTCTCTGTCATCGATAGCTCTGGGTGGTCCGAGTCGAGTCTGTCGAGTATTGCGCCAAACGTGATTAAGAATGATTACGCTTGGGGTACCTATAACACTGAGATCTATCGCGAAGGATTTTTCGACGCGCCTGTGCTCTTCTGGGATGCGGAGAATACGGACATTTCGGTGCCGGGACCGCAGTCTTGGACGCAGGACGTTGCCATGGTGCGTTCGCTTACAGCGCCGGACGCAAAAGTCCTTGCCAATTTTTCGTACGATACGCTAGATAGGAAATTTTCAATTCACTCCTGGATTGAGCGCGGCGGGTCCATTATCGAAACACCAACGAGCAGCCGAATCACCGTTTATGACCGTGATGGGAACCAGGTCGAGTCCTTGCCGCACGACGCCTTTTTGGCCAACGGCATTTTCTTAACCGATTGGGTTGTGCCGGCACAGTATGACAATCGTAGCGTGTTGTTTGCGAAGGTAGAAATCGAGCTTTCAGGCGTCACTTACTCATCTGGGTTGACCTTCACGCTTGTCGTGCCGCTTGGGGATGAGATTCTAGTCCCGCTGGCCAACTTAACCGATGTACTGACGTCAAATGTTTTTGATGGCGTGACGGGTGTGTTGACAAATATTGCGAATTTGGCGGAACAGTTCATTGCGCTTGAAGAGGTCACGCGGGAAGGGTTTACAAACGTTTCGCGACTGGTTCAATCGGCGACCGGCTTGATTGAGCGGGTACGATCTGACGTTGCCGGTATTTCGAATGAACTCGTCAACGTCATTGCGCCAAAAATTGACAGTGTGGCTTCCAATGTCGTGAACATTGCCGCCGATGTAAAGGTGGCGGTCGCTCGCATATTGACGCGACCCGAATCTGTCGCCTTTGGATCTACCAACTCGCTCCTGTACCGAACGCATACCGGATATGATCCCGGCATTGTGAATTACGAGGTCCTCAATGCGGGCAGTGCGGTGGTTGTCTTCACTGACGCCATGACAGAAGTCATACCTGGTATTTACGAAGCCTCCTATGTCGCTAATTGGGGTGTAAACTCATATAAGATTCGGGCGTTCGACCCGAATGCGCAGGATAGCATTCTGGTACGTGTCGTGACGTATGACCCGCTCGCCGTACCGGACATGATTGCGGCCGTGACCAATGAATTGGACCTGTTGTCGTCACAGGTCATTGTGATGGCCGCCGTCAACAGCGAGTTGACGAACATGTTCCCCATCTTGGATAATATCAATCTGGATCTGTTGGCGACGGCGCTCGATATATCCAGTCTCACCAATGCGCTATTGGGTGTTGACTTTCTTCAGGTTGAAGAAAGTATCAGCAACTTGACCAATGATCTGTCCGTGCTGGCGAATCTTGATCAGATCGCGTTGCAAATTGGTCTCCTTACGAACTCGATCGGTACCATCTCTGAACTGACTAATATTTCCGAAAGTGTGTCGGCATTAACAAACGCGCTCCACGGATTCGATGCCAGCGATGTGACGGCCATCAAGAACGATCTGCGTCTGTTTACGAACCGACTGGCAGTGATCGATTGGGAGCAGGTCAATCGGATCGAACAGAACGTGTCAGGGATCACGAATACGGTTGGATCTCTCGATTTGATGGCCAGTCAGCTGGTGGCGTTGACCAATGGCCTCGTCGCTGTCGACTTTGTGCGGATGGCGAGCACGGTGGAAGATCTGACGAACACCCTCATCGGCCTTGGCGATATTGCCACGGAACTTGCGGGCATCACAAACACGCTGGGCACAGACTTTGATCAGCTTGCCACGCAATTAAATAGCATTACCGGCACCTTGAGCGAACTCGACAATGTCACGGTTAAGCTGGATTTAATCACGAACGTGATAGGAAATGTTTCTCTGTCCATCATGGCACGCAACGTGTCCGATTTGACGAATGCTGTATTGAGTGTCGATTTCGCGGAGCTGGCCCAGAATGTGGATTCGCTGACCAATGTCTTCCCGAGCCTGACGGGCGTTTCTGGGCAGATCGCGTCGATTACGAATGTACTCTTCGGTGTTGATTTCGCGGCGATCGAAAGTGGCGCGTCCTCCGTTTCGAATGTCATTGCGGACCTGCAGGGGATCGATACGACCATTCAAAGTATTGACTTGCGAACGCGTGATGCGAATTTTGGTAACGTCGATTTCGAATTGATGTTTGCGCAGATTACATCGATCAGTAACATTCTGGCTGGCGTCGGCGGCCTCGAGACCATTGCTCAGGAAATCGGTAATCTCAGTAATTCGATCAGCCAAATCTCGAGTTTGACGAATCTGTCAACGACGGTCGATGCGCTGGGTGGAAAGCTGCTGCCATTTGATTTCGATCAGCTGTTGACGGATAGCACCTTCACCACAAACGCGCTAGGCGGCTTGTCTGGCCTGCTTGATTTGACCGATCAGTTGTCGGGCTTGAGTTCGTCCGTGACTGCGTTGGCTTCGGTGACGAACCTGTCCAGTCAGCTCGATGACATCCATCAACGCCTGAATGTACAGGTCGACTTTGCGCAGATGAACCTGGACATCGCTAGTGTCACCAACACCCTTGCTGGGCTTGACGCCCTTGTCGGCATTTCCGATCAGCTGAGCGGGCTGAGTTCATCTGTAGTCGGCCTCGCTGCGGTGACCAATATTTCATCACAGGTCGACGATTTGGCCACGGCCCTTCTGGTTAATGAAGATTATCAAAACATCTTCAGGGATCTAACGACGGTCACGAATCAACTGAATGCGCTGAGCGGGTTGCAGGCTTTGACTACGGCTATCAGCGGCCTCAGCACGTCCGTGACCTCACTAGCCGGCATCACTAACATTGAGTCTCAGGTGAGTGAGGTGTTTGCCGCCATTCAGGGCGTCGACTTCAGCGTGATCGAGGGTGGTGTGACGTCACTATCCAATAAACTTGCGGATGTCGATTGGCAGGACGTCACGGCCATTGGTGGCGATGTCCGGTATCTGACCAACGAGTTTGCTGCCGTTGGTAGTCTGGCTGATGTGGCGCGTGACCTCGCGGGTCTTACCAATTCCATAGCGCGTTTGTCGAACGTGACCAATATCGGCGCCGAAATCGCCAATATCACGAATGCGCTGAATGGTCTAAACTGGTCGGACATCGGAGAGATTCAAAGCATGCTCGTCAGTGTCACGAACGAGCTGGGAACCTTGGAGGCGCTGAATGATATTCAGCAGATTGTCGCCACTCTCGCCGATGTCACGAATTCTGTTGCTAAGTTGGACGGGCTGACCAATGTGCCAACTCAGGTTGACGCGCTGTCTGCGCAGCTCGCGGGTGTCGACTTCCTGCAATTGACCTCAGATGTCGGTTCGCTCACGAACACCATGGCGGTGATCGATTGGGATGATATTGATGAAATCCGCGCGGAAATCGTCACTATTACCAACGCGCTCGGGTCGCTGCCTGACCTGCCTGCGTTGCTGGCCGAGATCACAAACCTGACAAACGCTTTTGAAGAGCTTCAGTCGGTGACGAATGTGTCGAGTAGCATCGATGCCATTGTGGCGGCCATTGGGAATGTGACCTTTGAGAGCATGGCGAGCGATGTGCGCGTGCTGACCAACGAAATTGCGCAGCTGAATCTGGATGTGATGGAGGACATACAACGTGACGTCAGCGAAGTCACGAATCTGTTGCAAGGCATAACATTTGACAGTCTTGCGGAAATTCAACGTGGCGTGAGCGAAATCACGAGTACATTTGCAAGAGTGAGTTTCGAGCTGCTTGAAGAGATATTTGAAGACACGACGTTCATGACGAATCTGACTGGCGAACTGCAGGCCTTGGTCGACGCCGTGAACCCCTTGTTGGATCTAACGAATTCGATCCAAGAACTGTCGGGCATTACCAACATCGGCGGCCAAGTTTCCAATATCACGAATGCGCTGAATGGTCTGAATTGGGCAGACATTACTGACATTCAGACCCTCGTTCGGAGCATGACCAACGATGTGGCACTGCTTCGTAATATCGCCGGGGAAATCGGCGGGCTTACCAATCTTATTTCTGCGGGCTCGTCCGACTTGACCAACATGACGACGCAGGTCGACGACATTCTTTCGAAAGTACAGGACTTCGAATGGGATACCATTCTCAAAGTGCGCGATGACATTGAGAACATTACCAACGCCGTGGTTCAGATATCGGGGCTGGAGGATGTCGCCAATACGTTAAATGGGTTGACCAACTCCATTGTGCAGTTGGCGGGGATTACCAATATTGGGTCGCAAGTGGGCAACTTGACCAATGCACTCTCCGGCCTGGATTGGTCCGATGTGATCGATATTCAGACGAAGGTCAATGACATCACAAATACGTTGGGCGCGTTGAGCGACATCGACGCATTGACAGACATCATGCAGGGGCTTACCAATTCGCTGGCTGACATCAGTGCGGTAACGAACCTTGAGGATCGCATCAAAATTGTTCAAAAGTCCGTCACCAACATTGTTTGGTCGGAAATCTCGCGAATTTCAAAATCCGTCGAGACATTGACGAACGATTTGAGTTCGATCACAGGACTTGGTGGGGCGCTGACGAATCTGGTCGGATCGATTGATGCTGTCATTGCGGTGACTAATGTGCAGAAAAGCGTCGATACGCTGGCGACAACGTTTGCCGCGGCGCGCTGGTCGGACATTACGCAAATTGGAAGCGGCATTTCGTCGCTCAGTGCACAGCTTCAGGGCGTCAGTGGTGTTGACTTACAGACGCTTGACCCGGCCTCGCTGGGGCGTATTGAACAACAACTTGCACGGATGCAGTCCGAAGATGGCGGCTCCGCATCAGTCATCAGTGAAATTGAGCGCTTGCTTGGGTCGTCATCGGCGCAGGGAAGTACGGTGCTGAGTCGCTTAAATGAAATTCTTGCAGACCTGAGCACCATCGGTCGCGATGCATCGGATGCTTCGTCCAAGGCGAGCTCGGCAAAATCCCAGGCCTCTTCTGCGTCGGCAGCAGCCTCGGCCGCGAAGCAGGCCATCGAAGAGGGCGACTTGAGTCAGGCCATGGCGTCCATTCGTCAGATTATGTCGGACGTCCGCAGTGCGCAGCAGGATCTGCGGTCGATACCGCAGGATAAACAGAACTCGCGTGTCTTTGACCGCGTTCGAGAAATGGCCGATACCATTGATGTATGGGCCAAGAGCCACGATCTCGATTATCCATTTACGGGCGAAGGCGGTGATTCGGGCGAAGGCGATGAAGCGGCCGGAAATACAGAACAGGCCGGCGGCCCGGGCGGCGATGAGGAAGAAGGCGAAGATCTCGCGTTCCGAATTCAGGAAATGCAGGCCAGCATGACATTCCTCATGAAGATGATTGAAGAGCTCGCCTATCAACCGGTTGTCGAAGAGGCCCTGCTCGCTGTTGAGTAGGCGTGGCCGGGCGTAGGAACCGCGACGCTCCACGGACCACCTGGCCGTCGCTATTCACAAGGAAGGTGCAGGGCCTTGAATTGGTGCAGGTGTTTGATTGCGACACACCGCGTTTCACGACCTTGTCAAAGCATCCTTTTGGCTTTGCGTTCACGAAAGCGGACTGTTATTATCGGGGCCCTATGATTTCGCTAGAGTCGTTTGCAATCCTCACGTCATTCTCACGTCGGAGGGGGAGTTCCCAACGTCAACACGGGCGTCGTGTTGTGTCTCGTCGCGGGGCTGTCCTGCTGTGCCGTGCGCTGGCTGTGCTGTTGTGTGTGGCACCTTCCGCGTTATTTGCCGGTAAAATCGTATTGCGTGTGCAAGCGGGAAATCCCATCGATGTTCCGCAACGTGTAAAGATCAAATCCAATCTTCCCGCCGGCGTAAGCACAAATCATATTCTAAGTTTGGGCGGGCTCGATTTGGGTTACGACATTAAGCACGATGTGTATTACGTGCACAAGGACGTCGAACTGTCGGGTAAAGAGATTGTTGTCTTTGATGTCGAAATTGACGATATCTGGAATGTTTCACTTTCAGAGCTGGACACGATAGAGTCCCATTCGAAGCTTCTCGTGACCAAACTTGAGCGCGAGGCAACCCATGAAAGCGCGCTTTCTCTTCGGGACCGTGTTGCGGAAGAGGTGCGTGATATTCGGAAGCGGCAGAACGAGAACGCTATTTCTAGCGGTCGCAAAGCCATTGATCACATTCGCGCCTATGAAACAAATCTTCAGGTGCTGAAGCGTGTCAAAATGGATGTGGCCAGATTGGAGAATCTGGCCATGGCGGCGGGCATCGACCCGGGCGCGCTGATTGGCATGGATGTGCGCTCGGCAACCCTCTCAACACGCGATTCATATGAAACCGAAAAAGATCGCGTCGCCATCATCCGTATCGCTGTTCAGAATCGTTCCGAAACATCCACGCGGACCATTCGATTGAAGCGCGAGTTGCCACCTGAGGTCCGTATTGATGACGTGCTTGATTCAGGGGGACTGGATGTCGGTATGGATTCCGAGAACAAGATTGCCTATGTATACAAGGACCGCATCGAATTGGCGCCCGACCAGCGTTTACTGTTTACCGTCAAAATTCGTGACCGGTGGAATATCAATACACCGCGCATCGCCGGCATGCTCACGGAAGCCACCAATACGATGGCTCGCATCGCCAACAAGGGTAATTTTGAAGGCTTGGAGGAAAGTCTCGCCGAAATTGTAACGTCTCTGACACGCATCCAGCAGGAGGCTGGACCCGCGACGGTGAGTCAGCGCTATGTGGCCTACTATCGCGGTCAGGGTCAGGCTCTGGATGAACTTGAGGCAAAGCTGAATCGCATCCTTATGGCCATTCCTGAATTGAAGCGAAGCGCCAGCCTGATGTCTAATGTGAAGCCCCCCAGTCCCAAGACGACGTGGATGGTGATTTACATTATCCTCGCGTTTCTGGCAGTATTCAGCCTTCTGTTTTACCTGCGTTGGTACAAAAGCGGCGAAAAAGACGAAGAAACGTAATAACCGTTTCCCTAAAGGGCTCGAAAATGGCTTCCCCTCGGATCAATGTTCTTCGAATGAAAGAAAACGGTGTCGTGACGGAGATTCGTCAAGACGTCGTTCATGTCACGGGTTTGACCAACTGTATGAATGGGCAGTTGGTTGATATCGGCGGCAAGGCCCGCGGCGTCGTGCTCGGGTTTAATCCCTCTTACGTGCTCGTTCTTCTTGTCAGTGCCGCGATGAACATTCGCCCTGGCGACAAAGTCACCAGTGTGCTTGAAGAGTTCAAGGTGCCTGTGGGTGAAAAGTTTCTAGGGCGCAGCGTGAATGCGCTCTGTGAACCGATGGATGGACACGGCCCTATTTTTGACACGGTCGATTACCCCATTTTTGCAACCGCGCCAACGGTGCTTGAGCGCGTTCCGCTTAATCAAACGATGGAAATGGGCACCAAGATCATCGACATGATGAAGCCTGTCGGTATGGGACAGCGCATGTTGATTCTGGGTGACCGAATGACGGGTAAAACAACGCTGTGTGTTGATGCTATTCTGAATCAGCGCGGCAAGGACGTCATCTGTATTTACTGCTGTATCGGCAAATCGGATGCGTCGTTGCGCAAGATTACGGATCTATTCGAAAAGGAGAAGGTCTGGGGCTACGGCATTGTGGTGGCCGCAACCGCATCGGATCCGATTGGGCAACAGTATCTGGCGCCGTACGTCGCGTGTAGCCTGGGCGAGTATTTCATGTTCGAAAAACAGGTCGATGTCCTTGTTGTTTTTGATGATTTCACCAAGCATGCTTGGGCCTATCGCCAAATTTCATTGTTGCTGGAGCGCGCACCGGGGCGCGATGCGTATCCCGGGGACATTTTTTACATTCATTCTCAGCTCGTGGAGCGTGCCTGTAAACTGAACATGGATCGCGGTGGCGGCTCAATGACGCATCTGCCGATTGTGGAAACGCTTCAGGGCGACTTGGCGGGTTACATCCCTTCGAATATCGTTTCCATGACAGACGGGCAAATCTTTACGAGTGCGCAACTGTTTGGGGAGGGGTTCAAGCCCGCGATCGATATGGGGCTTTCGGTTTCCCGGATCGGAAACAAGGTTCAGTGGCACGCTGTCCGTAAACAGACCGGCATGTTGCAGCTGGAATACGTGCGCTATAAAGAACTCGAAAAGTTGACGCGCATCCGAGCCGGTTCGTCCGGCGATGTCGAGGACCGCCTGCGGCGTGGGCGTGTGCTTGAAGAAGTCTTGAAACAAGATGAGAATAACCCTGTGCCCATGGAAAATGAGGTCATCATTCTGTTCGCGCTTCACAATGGTTTTCTCGATGATTGCGAACCAGCCGACGTGCGCGCACTGTTGGATGCCTTGATAAAAAAGATCCGTCGCGACAGGCCTGAGTTGGTGCGCAGCATCCGTGAGCACAAGATGTTGACTGAGCCCATTCGACAGGGGCTTGAGCACGAGGTGAAGTCCTTTGGGCCAGCTTTGGTGTAAACACGGGTCCAATTCTACCATTCACGCGCGGGATCGGACCTTGTACTGCCTCTGAAAAGGCGGTATAACGAGAGTCGCCGTGGGCTGGGAGTTGCTGTGCAAACCGGCGCGCGGATGAAGGAGCGGCAACTACATTTTGAAACTCAGAATATTGAACCCCAAAGACACCATCTTTTCGGGTGATGTAAAAAGCGTATTTGTGCAAGGCGACAGGGGCGAGTTTGAAATACTTGATTACCACGCCCCAATCGTCAGTTTGTTGCGCAAAGGAGAGATTACGGTAGACGGGAAAACCCGGTTTCCCGTTAAAAAGGGCATCGTCAAGTTCTTCAAAGACGAGTGCCTGGTTCTCCTGGACTGATCAGTTTCCCGTATAGGAGTCGGACGCATGGATGGTTTTGTCGTTTTTTTGGTGATGGTTGTGGTCATTATTGGGCCGTCTGGTGTCATTGCGACCATTGGTTATGAAAGTATTCGAGCGCTTGGCCGTAACCCTTCGGCAGCGACAAAGATTCTTCAGGCGATGATTATTTCGCTTGTTTTTGCACAATCAATAGCCATTATCGCCTTGCTGGTCCTGTTCCATCTTTTCGGGGGCGGTTAGAGCGGTGTTCGAATTGCCGACGTGACAATCGTCGACATTGGCGACGCCTTGCGACGGGATGGCAGCGCGCAGGCGCAAACATGAACGAGAGAGAAAGTACGGTACGGATATGTTAACGAATCTTCAGGAATCCTTGGGAGTCATTCTCCCCATCGTGATCGCCCACATCGTCGTATTGGGTGCAATCCTCTTCACCATCAAGCGCATGCTGGTTGGTGACACCGTTCGAGCCGTTGGGCGCATCGGTGACGCGGAATCCGAAATTCGCAAGAAAGAGGAGACCATGCGTCAGGAAATGGAGCAAATGAAGAAGGAATTTGCTTCTAAACGCGCTGCCGCGGAAGAAGATTTGCAAGAGCGTCGCGAAGAACTCGAACGTGAAATGACGCAAACCAAGGAGTCTACCGTTGATAAAGCGAAGCGCGAGGCCGCTGACTTGCTTGAAAAAGCACGTAATGAAGAGCGCCGCCGTCGCGACCGTCTCGCTCAGGAAATGGAAAGCAAGGCTATTGATTTCGCCGGTCGAATGTTCCGCCTCGTTTTCAGCGAGCGCGTCAACGATGCTTTGAATCGTGCCTTTATTGACGAGCTCATTGATGCCCTTGAGGATACCGATGCGGCTGGCATCACCGTAGACTCCGACGGGACAAGCTTCGTCGCTAGACATCCGATTGACGCCGGGCAGAAAAAGCGCCTGCAAGGCGTCTTGAAGCAGAAATTCAGCATCGACGTCAAGATAGATGAAAAAATCAGCGAAGAACTGCTGGCTGGTCTCGTGATCAAGCTGGGTAGTCTCGAGATCGATGGTAGTCTTTTGAGTCGTTATCAGGAAGCTGCCACAGAACTTAAGAAAGACGCCTAGCGCACTTTCTTTTTTAGTCTCTCCCCGTTGTCTACTGCCTATGGCGGGGCGCAACGGAAGGACCAGCGAGCATGCAACTAAACGAACTCAAATTGGAGCTCCGGCTCAACTCCGACCTCGTTGAACTTGTTGACACCCTCAAGAATGTTGCGGCTGCCCAATATTTTCTACTTGAACGCGCCAAACTTCGTTTCGAAGACTTCATGGATGCGTTTGCCGAATTTTTTCGCGTCATAGATCTTGTTAATGTTGATAATCCTCTTGTGAAGTTGAAGTCCGACCATCTCGGCATTGTCATTGTTACATCTGATTCGGGCTTCATGGGTGGTTTAAACCATGGTGTGATTCGAAAGGCAATGTCCGTTCAAGGCGATTTGCCTGATCATAAGACGACACTGATTATCGTTGGCGAAAAGGGGGTGGGGGTCTTGCAGGATCAGGGCCGCGAATACAAGTTCTTCCAAGGGGTTCACCAAACCACCATTTATGACCAGGCTGTCGAATTGCGTGACTATCTTGTGGAAGAGGTGAAGCAGGAAAGAATGGGTCGCGTTGTCATCGTCTATCCCCGACCGATTTCGTTCACAACACAGACGACGGAGGTGGTTGATCTGCTGCCTTGCGGACAACTGTTCGACCGTTCGGCAGACACGGAGGTATCGCGCCACGCAAAGCGCTTTAATTTGATTGCAGACTCCCAGAAGGTTATTGTCGAATCCAGTTACAGCGATCTGGTCGCCCATCTGGCGAGCACCTGGGTCGAGTCGAAGCTCTACGAGGTATATGAGGATAGCAAAATCGCCGAGTTTTCAGCGCGCGCCATACACTTGGAAGGCAGTTTTCAGAAGCTCGAAAAAGAGAAGGAAAAATTGCAGCACGAAACATTCAAGGCGATACACACGAAAATCGACAAAGGCATGCGCGAAAGCTATGCTGCACTGATAAAAAATCGTCGCTGACCCGAAACCAGAAATAACTGAATCATGCCAATTACAATCTCCAGATCAGGAAAAGAAGGTGTCGTCATCTCGGTGCAAGGTCCGGTTGTGGATATCAAGTTCTCGTGCATCGATGATATTCCTGACCTGCACGAAACGGTCAAGGTGGCGACCTTTGATCAGCGCGAGATCGCGCTGATTGTTGAAGAGCATTTGGAGAATTGCGTGGCGCGCTGCGTCGCCTTGTCGTCCACCTTGAATTTGCAACGTAATGCGATTGCCCGCAGTACAGGGTCTACTCTGGAGGTTCCCGTTGGTGAAGAGCTTTTTGGTCGCATCATCAATGTGATGGGCGAACCTGTCGACGGTCGCGGACCCATCGAGACGCAGCGCAAGGAACGCATTCACAAGGAAATTGATAAATCTGTCAAAAGCGACTTTAGCGGCACGGATATTGTGGTTACCGGATTGAAGGCGGTTGATCTTCTGTTTCCCGTGGTCCGCGGAAGTAAGACCGGAGTCATCGGTGGGGCTGGCTGCGGCAAAACCGTGCTGATCAGTGAGCTGATTCATAATATTGTGGAAGAGCATGATGGCGCCTGCGTTTTTACGGGCATCGGCGAACGCATCCGCGAAGGCAACGAACTTTATTTTGAATTCGAAGAAGTAGGCATTCTTGATAAGGTGATGATGGCCTTCGGCCAAATGGATGAACCGCCAGGTGCTCGATTTAATGTCGTCTTGACCGGGATCACACTGGCCGAATATCTTGAGAATAGCGGTCGCGAAGTGTTGCTCTTCATGGATAACATTTTTCGCTTTGTGCAGGCCGGATCAGAGATTTCCACACTGCTGGGGCGCACGCCCTCTGAAACGGGTTATCAACCAACGCTCGGATCAGAGGTCGGTGATGTGCAAGAGCGCATTCGTGGTTCAATATCCGCGTTCCAGGCCGTTTACGTGCCTGCGGACGACATCACCGATCCCGCCGTTGTTGCGATTTTCAGTTATCTGGATGCCGTGATGGTGCTTTCGCGTGAACGTACGCAGTTGGGGCTGTATCCGGCGATTGATCCACTAGCCTCATCCTGTTCCAACCTGAACGCCGCCACGGTCGGGACGCGACATTTCGAGTTGTCACAGGAAGCACTTCGTATTTTGACCAAGTACGACGAGTTGCGCCGCATCGTCGCCGTCATCGGCATTGACGAGCTGTCGAAAGCCGACCGTATCCTCTACGAACGTGCGCGTAAGATTCAGAATTTCTTAACCCAGCCCATGTTCGTTGCCGAGTCCTACGTTGGCAAGAAGGGCCAGTATTGTACCGTCAACCAGACCCTGGATGGCATCGAGAAAATTATTGACGGAAAAGTTGATCATATGAACGAAGAAGAGTTCTACATGATTGGTGCCATTTGATGGCCATGGCCCGCCTGCCGCTCTGCCTTGTAATCTCCCTCTGGATTTCTCGCAAAAGCCGATAGACGCCAGCGCTCTCATGGCGCATAATGCAAGCAACGCTACGCTTGAATGTTACGCAAAATCACAATCCTAAGGAAACACCGTGAGCACGTTCGAAGACCAACTTCTTGAGAAGGGGCTGATTACAACAGCTCGGCTTCGGCAGGCGAACTCAGATGCACGCAAATCAAGGAGTGCGCTTGCTGATGTGTTGTTGCGTCAGAAGCTTGTCCCGGAAGAGGACGTGCTGCAGGTGTTTGCTGAGACGCAGGGGATCGCGTATATCGAATTGCGTGAACGTGATATCCCTAAGGATGTGATCGACCGGCTCTCCGCCAAGTTTGCCGCGCACTACCAGATCGTACCTGTTGGGTTTCAAGGCGGTTCTTTGACCGTGGCTGTTTGCAACCCGTTGGACATGTCTGTCGTCGAAGACATTCAGACGGCGACAGGATTCAGCGTTGAGCGCGTGTTGGCCTGTCGCGATGACGTCCAGGAGGCGCTGCGGCGCTATTACGGCGTGGGCGCGGACACCGTGGAACGCATTCTGGCCGAATCCGGCGCGACCGACGCGGATGTCGATGTGCAGGAGGAATCGCATGATCTCGAGCTCGTGGCCGAAGACACCTCCGTTGTTCGGCTGGTCAATCAGTTGCTCCATGAAGCGATCGCCAATCGCGCGACGGATATTCACTTCGAAGTGTATCGCGACGGTCTGGTGTTGCGGCGCCGTGTCGATGGCATCTTGTTTGATACGGCGGTTCCGCAAAATATCCGCCTTCTCTATCCGTCGATCGTGTCGCGTATTAAACTGATGTCCGGATTGAATATCGTCGAGCGCCGTATGCCGCAGGACGGGCGTGCGCGTGTCACCATTGGTGATGCGCAATTCGATTTGCGTGTATCGATCGTGCCATCAATTCATGGTGAGGATATCGTGATTCGTATTCTGCCCGCGGCGATGATTTTCGATCTACCCCAGTTGGGGTATGGCGAAGCACATATCAAGGAGCTACGAACGCTGATCGACGTTCCGCATGGTATTATTTTCGTTACCGGTCCGACCGGTAGCGGGAAGAGTACGACGCTTTACGCCTGTCTCAGCGAGCTGAATACCCGCGAACGCAAAATTATTACGATTGAAGACCCTGTTGAGTACGAGCTGCGCGGTATTACGCAAACGCAGATCAATCCGAAGGTGGGGCTTACGTTTGCACATGCTTTGCGCAGTATGCTGCGTCATGACCCTGATGTGATGCTCGTCGGTGAGGTGCGTGATCGTGAAACGGCTGAAATTGCTATTCAGACCGCTATGACGGGCCATTTGGTGTTGAGCTCTTTGCATACCAACGATGCGGCTGGCGGGGCCGCGCGACTGATCGACATGGGTATCGATCCTTATCTGATTACGTCCACGGTGCGCGCGTTCATTGCCCAGCGTCTGGTGCGTTTGAATTGTGAAAAGTGTAAGGAGCCCTATGAGCGTGACGGTCAGACCTTATATCGGGGAGCGGGGTGTCGAACCTGTCACCAAAGCGGCTTCCGCGGGCGTATGGCAATCTGCGAATTTCTTCCGTTAACACCGCCTGTTCGTGAAATGATTTTAGCCAAGCAGTCTGCCAAAGACATTCGCGAACGTGCAGATACGCTGGGTCTGCGTACAATGGCTGAGGATGGGTGGGAAAAAGTGGCACTTGGAATGACGACCGCCGAAGAGGTGCTGCGGGTGACAAGTGCGTGACGTGATGCTTTCAAGGAGTGCCCGGGGGCGTCTGTGCTGCGAATGGTTGAACGTTTGCCCGAGTCAATGGATTAGCAAAGGGGCCGAGTAAAGTCCTGTGCCCACATACGCGTATAAAGCCAAAGAAGGTCCTGAAGAAACGCTCGAAGGCGAAATCGCTGCCGAATCGCGCCAGGCGGCATTGTCTGAGTTGGATCGCATGGGGCTCGTTGCTGTCTGGGTCGAAGAAGTAACCGGCACGCCGACGCGCGGTAAGCGCAAGGGGAAGCGCGCGCGCGCTAGGCGAATTGGTCGGGGTGACGTCACCTTGTTCACGCGGCAGTTGTCGAGCCTGACAAAATCGGGCGTCCCCATCCTGCGGTCGCTCTACACCATTCGCGATCAGGCGACCAACGCCAATTTCGCTCGTATGGTAGAGGATTTCGAACTGACCGTGCGTGATGGCAACATGCTTTCGGATGCACTCCAGAAATACCCGCATCTTTTTTCGCCACTCTATCTGGACATGGTGCGTGCGGGCGAATCCGGTGGTGTTTTGGATATGTCGCTGAAAAGTTTGGCTGCGGCTCGCGAAAAGGAAGACGATATGCGCCGTAAGGTGCAGACGGCCCTCGCTTATCCTACGCTGGTGTTGACCGTTGGTCTGCTGACGGTCTTTATCATCCTGTCATTCTTTATGCCGCGTGTTCTGGAGCTTTTTGAAAATTACGCTTTCGGTGATTTGCCATGGCCGACACAGGTCTTGGTCTCCGTGAGTACCTTCTGTGAAAAATCATGGTACTGGATCGTCATTATTCTGTTACTTGTCGCTGCCGTCACGCGACGTATGTTCACCCTCGAAAAAGGGCGCGCCATGATTGATGCTGGCGTTCTGCGTGTCCCGTTCGTGCGCACCTTTGTGCGCTATTCTGAAATTGCACGATTCGGACGAACGCTCGCTCTGCTTCTTGATGCTGGTGTTTCTATTGATAAAAGTTTGGCGTTGAGTGCGAACACGCTTGCCAACGATGCCTTGCGTAAAGAGGTGCACGCCATTCGGCGCAGCACGGTGCAGCAAGGGGCACCTCTGTCCACGGGGCTACTGCGCGCACAACATTTCCCGCCGTTTGTGGCCAACATGGTCGGCGTTGGCGAAGAATCGGGTCGACTGGATGAGGCGCTAAATGAGGTCGCCGAATTCTATGAAAAAGAGATCGAGCAAATGACGCGTATTGCGACTAGCTTGATTGAGCCTATTCTGATTTTAACCGTCGGTGCTTTTGTCGGGTTTATTGTTGCCGCGATGCTGCTTCCTATTTTCCAACTGGGCACGGGTCTGTGAGCCTGCCCGCGGCATGAGGCCGTCGCGCTGTTCTTGGATCAAGCATACCCCACCCACAAACCCACATACTCACATACTCCCCCGCCATGCATTGCTCTGGACGTCGCGATGCTGACGGTTTACTATGATCGACGCTATTCAGGGCTAGGTTTCGGAAGCCCACCACGTTTTATTTGGAGGCACATATGAATGCGAAAGTGAATCGTTCCGGCTTTACGTTGATCGAGTTGATGGTTGTTGTCGTGATCATCGCGGCGCTCGCGGGCATGGTTCTTCCGCGCGTCCTTCCAGCGTCGACGGAGGCCAAGGCCAACATCGCTAAAGGTGATATGGCGGGCATTTCGGTTGCGCTTAAGATGTTCAAGTTGCACAACGATCGTTTTCCGTCGACATCTGAGGGGTTGGGGGCGCTTATCGCAGCACCGTCGTCTGCTCGAAATTGGAAGGGGCCCTATCTCGAAAAGGTTGAAGAGCCCAAGGATCCGTGGGGCGAAGAGTATTTGTATCGTTATCCGGGAACGCACAATACCTACGGGTTCGATATCTGGTCTCTAGGGGCGGATGGGGTTGAGGGGTCCGATGACGTGCAAAACTGGTCGGAATAGTCCCTGAGGCGTCATTGAAAGCTTCTGCGATATCGAAGGACTGTGGATTCACGCTGATCGAGGTTCTGGTCAGTCTGGTTGTGCTTTCAACAGGCATTGTTCTGGTACTTCGTGCCATGGGAACATCTGCTGGTGCCTTGTCCGCTGCTCGCGTGACGTCGCGATCGGTCTGGCTTGCCGATCAGCGCCTGGCGGAAATCGACATTGCTCGGGCGGCCGGTGAAACCGTGGCCACGGAACGCGGTGATTTTCTCGATCCATTTACCTCGTATCGCTGGGCAATCGATGTCGAGGAGTCGAGTGAGGCTGCCGGCGCATCGTCCGAGGAGGGTGGCGTAGGACATCTGCATCTCGAGATTTCACGTCACGGTTCGGACCGTGTGGATTTAGAGTTGGACACGCTTGTGCTTCAATAGAGAAGGTCTGACATGGGAAACCATAGCAATTTTAGTCGGGCATCCTGCCGTGCGTTTAGCTTAATCGAACTACTCGTCGTCACGGCCATTCTGGGTCTGGTGATTAGCGCCATTGGCGCGTGCCTAGCTGGCGGCTTTCGACTCTGGGATGCGGCACAGCATTTCGGTACGGGCGAATCTAGGGCGTATCTCGGCCTACACACCATGGCGCGCGACGTGCGGAACACGTTTCCGAGTCATTCTGGCGTTGTCTTTAGTGGGGAATCCTATGAAATGGCTTTTCCTGCGATGGTTGCCAGTCTGCCTGGCGAAGCGAAAGACCAGATTGGCACGATTCAGTATGTTTTCGAGCGCAGCGAGCAACGCGTCCTGCGTCGTATTCTGGATAGTGCGGAGCGGGTTGTTACGGAGGAAATCGCCTTGTATCCGGTTGAAAACTTCACGTTTGTCTATCGTCAGCGACTCGCGAGCGGTGCGGCCGGTCCCGAAATGAACCTGACGACCAACATTCCCTTCGTCGTGGACGTTCGTTTCACGCTTGAGCCAGATAGCGCTGACGCGCTGGAGTTGCATCGAACGATTGTGGTTCGTACTCGGGATGCATCCTCATGAGCGTGAAACGGGGTAGTGTTCTTATTCTGGCGCTTTGGTCCCTGTTTTTTCTGGGCGCATTGGCATTGGCTGTTGCCGGGTATGTTTCGGCCGCTCTAGACAGCGCCCGATTCATGCGCAACGAAACGCAGGCGTATTTTCTGGCACGAGCCGGGGTGGACAAGGCCGTCGCTGTGGCGTTGGCTGACGAGTCGTATTACACCAATTTCCACAAATCGCGGCACCCTGACTTGCGCAACGACTTTGAGGATCAGACGCTTGGCGATTTTGGTTCCTTTTCTGTGCAATACATGTTCATGTCAAATGTCAGCGAGGAAGCCTATGCGGTTCAGACGAACTTCGGCTTCGCCGCTTACGGTGTTGGCAGCGATACCCGTGACCGAATTAACATCGATTGGGGGGTTGAAGATCCCACCCGTCACCAATTAAAAAGTCTGGGTATCACCGAGGAGGTCGTCGACAGCATATTGTCCTACGATCCCCAATCAATTGTTGCAAATGACCGTGAACGTAGCTACTGTTCCTTCTTCGGAAGTGCTCAAGAACTGCTTGTTATTGATGGCTTTGGTATTGAGGAATACAGCCAGCTGGAACCGGTCGTTACCATTGGCCGATTTGCTTGGAAATGGCCTGAGCAATGTGTTCGAGGCGAGCAATTGCAAAGTTACGGCGGCCTCGCTGAAGGGCTTGCCGAAGTGGAGCATGCCGATGGGTCGCGAGAGGTGGTAGCCTCGTCACGAATTACGTTTGTCTTTAGAATAGATACCAACACCGCAGAAGGCGTACAATTTTTACACTGGCGTGAGCACTAAAGCGACACATTCAAAAGCCCCCAAGTCGGCCCTGATCTGTGAATTGGGTACGGATTGGCTGAAAATCGTGCGTCTTGAGCACGGGCGTTCGGGCATGGCATTGGCTGCCGTCCATATGCAGGCGCTGGACCCACTGCAAAGCGTTTCTGCCGACATGCTTCGAAGCGTGCTTGAGGAAATGGGTGCCGACGATACGCCTCTCTATTCTTGCCTGCCACGGCAGTCCGTTACGTTTCGGGCGTTGAGTCTTCCGTCAACCAAGCAGGACGAAGTGTCTGACATGATCGACCTGCAGGTCGGCAAATTGACGCCCTATTCGAAGGAAGAGATTGTTTACGACTATCTGCATGGCGGTTCCGGAGGCAAGGGGTACACGCGGGTCATGCTGGCGATTGCGCAACGCAGTGTGCTGCGAGGGCGATACTCCCTGTTGGAGGAGGCCGGCGCCCGCGTTGCGCGAATGTCGATTAGCACGGAAGGTGTGCTGAGTTGGTATTGCGCCACCCACCGTGCCGGTGCCCGCGGCGAGGGAACGCTTGTTCTGGACGTCGACAGCGGGTTCACGGATGTGATTGTCGTTGAAGGGAATCGCTTGGCATTCAGTCGCAGCGTGCTGATTGGTGCCGTGCGTTTACATACGGATTCCCGAGGTGCGACGGACCGCTTGGCACGCGAAGTGTCGAATTCTTTGTCGGCTCTGTCCGCGGAGGCTCCCGACGTTACCGTTCGGCAAGTCGTTTTGACTGGCGCGGGTGTTGCGATTTCAGGCCTGGCCGATGCTTTAGCGAATCAATTAGGTCTTCCCGTCGATGTTGAGGATTCTCTGGACGCGATTCGCAACTTGCCTGCACAGCCGGATCTGCGCGCGGAGGCGTATCGCTTAACATCCATGACGGCGGTCGTGGGGATGGCCCTTGCGCCACAGTCCCTTGAGTTTGACCTCGAGCCCGATTCCGTACGGATGCGGCGCGAGTTGATGCTCAAGGCTCGTGGTTTGAGCAAGCTCGGCGTGTTGGTGATGACCTTAATGATGTTGCTCTCGACGTACGGAATTTCGAAGGTTCTTCTGCGTAAGTCGATGTTGCAAAACCTTGAGCAAGATGTTGTTATGACCGAGGAGCGGGCTCGTCAGCTGACGGATCGCATGAAAATGGTCACACTTGTTCACGAACGAGTGAACGTTGATCGATCTGTCATTCACCTCATTAAAGATGTGCATGATCGCGTTCCCAATGAGGCCGACGTCGATTTCAAATCATTCGGGTACGATGAGGCTTCAAGCACGATCAAGTTGCAGGGAACAGGACGAACAACGCGCGACATTCGCGCCTTGGTTAAGGCTTTGGAGAGTTCGCCAATGTTACGTGGTGTGCAAGAGGGGCAGACGAAGTTCGTGCGCAAAAGCGGTCGCTACGATTTCACGCTGCAATGTACTGTGGAGAAAAGCAATGCTGGGTAAACGGTTTTCTAAATTAGGGACACGTGAGCAGGCCGGCCTGCTCGTTTCATGTGTGGCCGTCGCGCTGCTCCTGATTGACAACCTTGTCGTGCAGCCTGTTGTGCGCTCATACGATGCGCTGGGTGCGGACATTAAGGTGCGGCAGAAGGAACTTGCTTATGCGCAAGGGGTTGTCGAGCTTGAGGACGAGATTAGGGAACGCTTTTCCAGCGTGGAAGGTGTTCTTGGTAAACCGCTTCCTGAACCCGTCGCGATTGATCTGATGAAAGGGCGTATTGATGAGCTGGCCAAGGGAGCAAACGTTCTGCTCTTTTCGATGAAGCATCGTCCGGTCAAGGATATGGGCTTTTATCGTGAATATGCGGTTGAAATTGGCGAATTTGAGGCAGATGAGACCGGGCTGTTGCTGTTTTTACATAGTCTTCGTACTGAGGAAAGCATTTATCGCATTTCCAAATTGGAGGTAAAGCCTGACCCCGAAGGCACCTTGGTTCGCGGCTCGATGCTAATCACAAGGGTTTCGATGCCGCCCGACGTCGGTTAATTCGGAGCGTACGGACGGACGTGCGCTGTCTTGGGCAAGGTGCGAATGTGTGCTATTGAAAATGGCCTCTTAATATGACCCTCACTCACAGCGAATGGAACTGCCGGCGTGAATAATCAGGATTCAAATCCCAGTCAGGGGCGCCCCCGCGCTGAAAATGTGCTTCTCACGCGGGTTGGTGAGGATGCCGTGGTGCGCCCGCTTGAGAACGTCACGGTCGAGGACGTCAAGGGCTTCGTCGACGCTGAGCGCCGCCGATCGCGCCGCGCGTTGGTTTGGACGTCGACCTTATTGTTTTGCGTCTTCCTGTTCTTCACCATCGTCTTTCTTTCATTGGGTTTGTACATGGTTCGCGAAACGCGCCAACTAAGCGACGCCGTTCAAGCGCTGCAGGGTGCAGCCGGAAAAAACGCCCAGGCCACGGCGGACTTTTCCGATGGGATAAAATCGGTCTACCTTGCGCTCGATAACGTGGATGACCGTGTGGACCTGATCGAAAAATCAAAAATTTCGATCCACCAGGAGTATGATGCCTTGCTTGTGGACATGCAGCGTATCAAGACAGCTTCTGGCGGGGCGGATGAACGCATGGCCGACAAGTTCGATGGCCTTGCCGGTAGGATTGAGAGCTCTGAGTCGGTGCTGCGAACGGAGTTGGACGATCTTCGTAAAACGTTTTCGGATACACTGTTAACGATGCCCGTTGGCGCGGTTCGGCAGCCCGACGGACAGGGAGGGGCGGCATCGCTAGAGGGCATTCTGGGTGCTAGCGTGGGTGCTGACGTGGGTGCCGACGTGGGTGCCGACGTGGGTGCCGACGTGGGTGCCGACGTGGGTGCCGACGAGCATCTTTCGCCCGTGTCGGGCGATGCGATTAGCGCTCAGCAGGAAACGGGGCGTGTTGACATTGCTTCGCTTGGACCGGTCGAAAAGTCCCAAGATATCCGTGTTGTATCGTATCCGAACGGCGACCGTTTTGAAGGCGGAATACTGAATGGCCTGATGCATGGGTGGGGTGTCTACTACCACTTAAACGGGGACCGCTATGAAGGCCAATTCGAATATGACATGAAAAAAGGCTCGGGTGTCATGGTTTTCGCTTCGGGCGACCGCTACGAGGGTCAGTTTGCGTCGGATGTACGCTCGGGTAAGGGGCAACTGTACTACAAAAACGGCGACAAATACGTTGGTCATTTTGCGCAAGATGCACCTGGCGGTAATGGCGTGCTGATTCTTAAAAACGGCAATCGATACTCGGGAGCCTTTCTTGATGGTGAACGCCATGGCAACGGAACGCTAGCGTTTGCTAATGGGGATCGTTATGTCGGCGCATTTGATAACGGTATGCGCTCGGGGCGTGGAACTTATGTCTTTGCGGATGGGGGGCGCTATGTGGGCGTTTTCCACAATGGTGTGCGTCATGGAGCAGGGAAATACACTTATCCAGGCGGCGACGTTTATGAGGGGCAATTCGTCAAAGGGCAGCGCGAAGGCGAAGGTGTTTTTACGCAGGCTAATGGCAAGCGGGTCAAGGGCTTGTGGAAAAAAGGGGAGCTCATGAGGCGCCTTGCAGACTAAAAAAAGCCCACGTTCGTCAAAAACTAATTGACCCAAGCGTCGATTTAGCAGATAATCTGACAACATCCGAAGTGAATTATTCGAAAGTTAATAGGACTCACAGAGTCAATCTACTAGCGAGCAAATAAGAGAGGCACGGAATAATGAGAAACCCAACCATGTTGGCGCTTGGCGCTGCTGTAGTACTTTGTGTTGCCGGAACAGCATTTGCAGCTGTGGACCTGCCGTATGCCGACACATTTGATACCATTGATGCCGGCGGCACTCACTATTCGAAAAGTGGAGCGGGTACTGTCGCGGCCAATACGACCGAACCGCTTACGGGCGGTGGCGCGAACTCTCTATGCATTTCAAACGCAACGGTCAGTC
>JAPKCZ010000173.1 GCA_028822745.1 Kiritimatiellia bacterium
ATGATGACAGGCTGTCCCAATACTCCTCGCGATAGCTAGGGTCTTGACCTGCTTCAGGGACGCCCTTTTTGCGACCCCAGATGCTGTCTTCCCCCGGGACCAGTTGGAACGTCCATGTGCGCAACGGCATGTTTTTCTCGATGGGCACGACGTCCATGCCTTTGCGCGGCCAGAACGTCACTTCGCGTTGCGCAAATTCGCCGGGGGGTGCTTTCTGGGTCGTCAGCGTGGGGCGCTCGACATCTTTCCGGTGGGATGCACCCGGGTAGACCGCCCCTTTGTAGTAGTCCAGTTCGTCGGCAGGGGCCGTTGCAGATCCCGCGGCGATAACAGCAGCAAGTAGGGCCATGGGCATCGTGTGGCGCATCATCTTTTCCTTTCGATTCGATCAGGGGCGTGGCGCTTTTCTCTGACGTGAGTGAAGAAGCATACTACACCTGCCAAGCAGACATGAGCAAGGGCACGCAAGCGTATACTTTCGGTACAATTCCGAGGGGGTGCTGGGGTGCGGGGGTGCTGGGTGCTGGGTGCTTGGTGCTTGGTGCTTGGTGCTGGGTGCGGTTCTGGGTGCGGGGTGCTTGGTGCTTGGTGCTGGGTGCTGGGTGCGGGGTGCGGGGTGCTGTTCACTGTGCTGGGTGCTTGGTTCACTGTTCACTGTTTACTGTTCACTGTTCACTGTTTACTGTTCACGGTGCTGGGTGCGGAGCGGGGAGGTTTTATTGACGTCATAACGTCTGAACGTTATAGTGTTGTGAATGGAGGTATCGCATGAGTACATTGACAAAACGTGCAACAGTATATCTGGATCCCGCGCTACACAAGGCGCTCCGTCTACAGTCCATTGAGACTTCTCGCTCAGTTTCTGAGTTGATCAATGATGCCGTTCGCGATGAACTCGCTGAGGACGCGCAGGACCTTGGCATGTTCGACGAACGTGCCAAGGAACCCACCGTGGATTTCGAGGATTTTGTAAAGGAACTGAAGCGCGATGGCACAATATAAAGTTGTCGTTCGAAAATCCGTTTCAAAGGATCTCAAAAATATCCCCAAGAAAGATGTTCGTCGTATTCTCGCAGTCATCAGGTCGCTCGCGAGCGACCCCCTGCCGCAGGGCAGTAAAAAGTTGTCAGGGCAGGAGCGATATCGGCTTCGCCAAGGGAACTATCGAATACTCTACGAAATCGAAAATAATCAACTCATCGTTTGTGTCGTGAGGGTGCGCCACAGACGCGATGTTTATCGATGAAATATCGACTTGGCCCTGTGCCTGTGTGTTCGACTGTTAACCCAGACTGAAGCCACTACCATCCCATACGAAAAGGGGAACTCACCACTGAGACACGGAGACTCGGAGGAGAATTCGGGTGTTCGTGGGGCAATATCATGACCTATGGGATGGTAGGCGATGGAGAGAGTGCGATTATGATCGGCGACGCTAGACCTAGACGCTCTGATCTCACCAAGAGGGTTCAAGTGACAACCTATTTAAGGACGGGACCATGGAGCTGGGTCACCGGGTCAAAGACCTCCCCCACCCTCGGCGTTGACGGGCCGGAGTGTCATTTCAATGTATTTCGTTGCGTAGCGAATGCCGAACTCCCGCAGAGATTCGGCATTGAAATGGAGTTCATCGCCGTTGTGTCCGAGATCGTGCGCGCCGACGCAGCCATACACGGGTACCGCGTCTTCCAATCCGCGCAGCTCTTGATTCACTTCGGCGGAGAACTCTGTGCCGTCGTCCCTCTGCAGAAAGGGGCCGAGCTCGCCGGCGATCACGGGAGCGGTTTCGGCCGACAGCTCGGCGCGTAGTTTCCCGATCATGGTCTGAAATCGACACCCGTAGCTGCCGGCATCATCACGGTTCCCTGAATCGCCCTCGCCTTGGTGCCACAGGATGCCGCGTACCTGTCCGCCGCTGCGCATTGCAGCCAGGGTAAGGGATACGGCGTTCTCGTAGAGCTCGCTGCCGGGCATCCATTCAGCCAGGGATGTTCCGCCGAAAGCACAGGGAATGAGGCCGATGGGCGCGATGGCGGCGCGGGTGGCCAACGCAACGGCGAAACTCATGCCCAAACCAATGCCGGCAATACCCGGTTTGTCCGTATGCAACGGCTCTTCCGCGGGGATCCACCCGCCGTTGCGGAACATGGACACCTCGGGGTGCTGTAATGAGGGTACTTCGCCGAGCCGTCCGCGACCGGCCATATTGGACTGGCCGATCAACAGAAACAGGTTCAAGTTGTTATTCATATGGGCTCCGTATGTGTCTTCAGGGTTCTGTCTAGAATGTCGCCCCGGCGGGAGCTACAATTGACCTGATACTAGCCTGATCTATTCACCAAAATCTACTGCGAATGTATATCTCACGCCATTCACCAATAAGCCCTTGATCTGACGCAAGCTATCCATTCTCGTCACGACGTTGATGAATAGATCAAGCTAGGTTTCCCCCTGGCCGAACGCAATAGAAAGAACCTTTTTCTTGGCGTATTGCATTCAGAATAGGACTTTTGGTACGACGCGTGTAGGGCGAAAAAAAGCGGCTGTTGACGATAAAGCAAGAGCTTACCACCCGCTTCCTACTGGAGACTAAGCGTGGGACGAAGTGTAGGACAAAGCGCAGGACCTTTTCGAACGCCCTCTGGCCAGGGTTTGACGTCGTCCCTTGATGGCCGATACTCCGTGTGCTACTTATCTGTTCATAAAAATGATGCTCAGAGCGTCCGTGCTTGTGGTCGTGATGACATGGGGTCGTCTCGCGCCGGTCGCGATGAAACAGGAGTCATTTATGCAAAAATCAGCGCTTATCTTATGCGTCACGCTCGCTGCCTGCGCCTGCCGGGTGGCCACGGCCGGCAATCCGGATGCGAACGATCCCGATGCCATGAAGCGGCTTACGGCTCGAGATTGGACCGTGCCGGGCATCAACCTGAACATGCGGCTTATCCCCGCCGGCTCCTTCACCATGGGCTCGCCTGCAGGTGAAATCGCACGCGATAACGACGAGCAGCAGCACAAGGTGAAGATCTCGAAGCCGTTCTACATGGCCATCTACGAGACGCGCCAGCGTGAATACTATCCGCTCATGGTCCGGCCCGGCTTCGACCTGGAAGCGTGGCGCTATCAGCGCGGCCCACTGCACGAAGGTGCGGCCTGGACTTACCGTTCGCCGATGAACGGGCGAAACATAGCCACTCCCAACATCCCGCGCACGGATCTTAACCCGATGGAATGCGTGACATGGGACAAGGCGATGGTCTTCTGCAAAAAGATTACGGACAAGGAGCGGGCTGCCGATCGTCTGCCCAAGGGCTATGTCTATCGTCTGCCCACCGAAGCCGAGTGGGAATACGCCTGTCGTGCAGGGACTCGCGGCCCGTATAGTTTCGAAGGCGATTACAATAGCCTGCGCACCTTGACTGCCTACGCATGTGTCTTCAAGTCCAAGGGCTACAAGGCGCTAGCGACCTCGCCAACGCCCGACAGCCGGAAGCCCAACGCGTGGGGCCTCTACGATATGCATGGCAACGTGTTCGAATGGTGCCTGGACTGGCGCGGGCCCTATGCTGACGGGACGACCCAGGATCCCGCAGGGCCGACCCACGGCACGGAACGCGTTGCGCGCGGCGGCGGCGTGTTGACGTTTGAACCTTCGGCCGATTCGCTTGCCAAGCTCGTGCACCCGCATTTCCGCAGTGCAGCGCGCTACAGTTTCCCGCCGCGAACGGCGTACCAGATCAACCTGGGGTTCCGCATCGTGCTTGCTCCGGAGGTTGAGGGGAAGGGATTGGTACCTTAGTCCCGAAATCTCGCGCAAGATGGTCAGCATTTCTAAAAACATCAATTTTGGATTCAGAGCTATTTGGAGTGCGGCGGCAGAGGGCGAGGAACGAGCCCGGCGACGCCGCTTTTTGCAGAGCAAGAGAGATTTTCGTATGGTCCTGCCAATTCATTCAGCGCGAAATACGAAGAAAAGCGGCGTCGCCGGCTCGTGCCTCGCCTCTGCCGCCGCACTCCAAATTAAGACAACAGGAGGCTACGACTCCTTCGATTGACCTGCTGAAAAGAAAAGAAAAATATGAGAAATATGTAAAGAACACTGCCTGCCTTTTGTCGTGCTGGATTGACAGTAGATCAAATCAAACGTAGGTGTACAATGAAGCAACTTATCATAGGAGTTATAGCAATCATGATGGCAAACAATGCATCTGCAGCGAGTACCGAAAAGATGGAAACACCGCCTTGGCCGGCGGAGCCGCCGGCGACGTGGCTGACCTATCATCTCGTCCATCCAGGGCCCGGCGATGCAATGCCCGGCGACCCGAACCCGGCGTTTTACTACAAGGGACGCTATCACCTGCACTACATCTACAAGAATGACACGGGCTTCGTGTTCGGCCATGTCTCGAGCACGGACATGGTCCATTGGAAGTGGCATCCGACAGTGCTCGGGCCGAAGAGCACCGGGCATGGCATGTTCAGCGGTACGGGCTTCTTCACCAAGCCCGACGGACAGCCGGCGATGGTCTATCATGGGGAAGGCTCGAATCGGAACTGGATTATGTATGGCCTGGACGACGAGCTGAACCAGTGGAGTCCGCCGCAGCTGATGTTGCCCAGCGACAAGGATGGTCAGCCGATGGAAGACCAGAAGTACTTCGATCCGGACATTTGGCGTATTGGCGATACCTATTACGGCATGAATGGCGTGAGCAGCAAGGAACCCCCGCAGATCATGAAGTCGAATAACTTGACGGATTGGTCCTTCATCGGCGAGTTGCTGCATCCGGATTTCGATGAGGAAAAACTCGGCGTGAAGCGATCGGAAGATATCTCCTGTCCCAATATGTTCACTCTCGGCGACAAGTGGGTGCTCCTTTGTATCAGCCACCGATTGGGCTGCCGCTATTTTGTCGGAGATTTTAAGGACGAGCAGTTCTTGCCAGAGCATCACGCGATGATGAGTTGGAACGGCAATAACTATTTCGCGCCGGAATCATTTCTGACCAAGGACAAGCGGCGGGTGATGCTTGCATGGTTGATCAATCTGCCGCTATCGCCTACTGGCGTCCAGTCGTTGCCTCGCGAGTTGGAATTGCCGCGGGACGGCGTGTTGAGAATCGCACCCCTGCGCGAGCTCGAAACGCTGCGCTACGACAAGCACTGCGAGAAGAATATTGCAGTGAAGGCCGACAGCACATTTGCGATCGAGGGCGTTTCAAACGATGCGTATGAGTTGGCGCTGAAGATCGACGCGCCTGCCGCGCAGGCGTTCGGCGTCGATGTGCTCTGCGACAAGGATGGCAATGCTGGTTTGCGGATTGCCGTGAATGCTGAGAGCAAGACATTGCAGGTGGGAACCGTCAACGCACCGTTCGAACTGGCCGAGGGCGAAGACCTTGAACTTCGCGTCTTCATCGACAAGAACCTGGTCGAGGTCTTTGCCAATGGCCGCCAAGCCGCGCTGAGTGCGGTCGAGACCTTCACCGCGGAGCATGTATACGCC
>JAPKCZ010000174.1 GCA_028822745.1 Kiritimatiellia bacterium
TCTTCTCGGTCATCGACGGCTACCATGCAGGTGTTTGTCGCTCTGCATACGTGAACTCTGACCGCCCGCAAGAACCAACCCATAAAGGGGCGTCTGCGCGATGCACGCGTCGAATCGGGATGCGATGAAATCCGCCAAACCGGCCGCATCGTCACGTGTGAAGGCGCGGCGGTCATCGTCGATGACAACGTTCGCCGTCGGGGTAACCCAGCATAGAATCTCTCCGGATTTGCGTGTCTGTTCGGACAGGTACGTCTGGGCGACATCGTTATCGGCGACCATGACAATACGTGCCATGGCACCGGATTTCCACCCTTCGGCAAGGACCATGTCGTTGCCGCTGAAAAGGGTGCGCTGCGCGACGAAGTCGGTGGCATGCGAGCCGTAGGCGGCAAATTGATCCGTGCTTAAGATGTGTACGGTCGACGCGCCGGCCGTGTGAGCTTGGTGCGTATCTTTGCCGGGGGTATCGATGTCGAAGCAATGGCCACTATGTTTGGCGAAACCGACGCTGAAGCGTTTCGATAGTATGTCGATCAGTTTGACGCACAGCGTCGTTTTGCCGGAGCCTGAAAAACCGCATAGAGCGACCTCACGTGGATGGAATGTGTACGTCACGTTTTCCTCCCGATTTTTCAATCAAACGCGTGTCGCATATAACCATTTCATGCGTAATCGCTTTGCACATGTCGTAAATGGTCAGGGCGGCGACGGACGCGCCCGTAAGGGCCTCCATTTCAACGCCTGTGCGGCCATGGATTTTGACTGTGCAGATAATTTCAATCAGGTTGGTCTGTGGCGTCGTGATCTGAATTTTGCAGCCTTCAATGGCCAGGGGATGACAGAAGGGAATCAGCGTCGATGTCTGCTTGACGGCTTGTGTGCCTGCGATGATGGCCGTCTGAAATACGGGTCCCTTCTTGCTCGCAATGTCGCCATCTGAAATTTGCGAAAAGATGGCATCGGATACCTGAATCTGCGTCCGCGCGGTGGCTTGGCGAAGCGTCACATCTTTTGCGGAGACATCGACCATTCTGGGACGGTTATTCTCATCAACGTGGGAAAGTTCTGTCATAACTGTGTTCTGGCTTGAGGTGAGCGATTCGATTTGTCGTAAATCTACCAACGCCAGATGGGGTAGGGCGAGCCTTTGGTGAAGGTTGTTTGCTTTTCTGGAAGTTCAAGCATGCCGTCGCTTTGGGCCAGCCCGGCTAGATCGCCTGATCCGTTCATGGGGACGGGAACGGCGCGGCATCCGTCTGCGCCGGCAATGAGGCGGACCGGTTTGAAGCAGGTTAGCGGTTTCTTGAACGTCAGATCTTCGTCCAGTATGGCCGTCGCTCTTTCTTTGGCAGACGGAATGGGACAGCCCTGCGCGGTAGCGAGGGCTGGCAATATATACCGGTGCAGGCACACAAGGGCTGATACAGGGTTGCCTGGGAGCCCAAATACTGACGTTTGTCCGGCGATGGAGCCGAAGAGCAGTGGTTTGCCCGGACGCTGCCGAACGTGGTGAAAGTGAATCGAAACCCCGAGCTCGGTGACGACGTCGGGAACGAAATCGTATCGTCCGGCCGAAACGCCTCCCGATAGAATGATGATGTCTGATGCGCTCAGGCATTCGGAGATAAGGTCGCGGATGGCGGCGGCGTCATCCGCGATGTGGTGACGTGTTGTGCGGGTATGGCCTGCAAGATGCAATGCCGTTTCAATGGCATGCACATTGGACTGTCTAATTTGGTGTGGAGCAGGGGTTGCGGTGACGGGCACGAGTTCGCTTCCTGTACTGATAATTGCCACGCGTGGTTGGCAGGAAACACGAACGGTTGTGGCGCCGACGGTTGCGGCAACGGCGATTTGAGGGCCCAGTAGCCGGGCTCCCGCGCATAAAAGTTCGCTGCCGACGTCCCTGTCTGATCCCTTGCGGTGGACATTGTCAAAGGGTGCGGGCGTTTCTTTGTCGGTCAGTTCGGCCACATCGTTCGTCAGCTTGATTTTCTCAACCGGAATAACGCAGTCCGTGCCATCGGGTAAGACCGCACCCGTCATGACCTCCACGCATTGCGAAGGTGTTGTCAGGGCATGGGGCGGTGCGCCTGCGGCCTGAATAGAGGCGACGGGAAAACGCCGTGTGCCATTTTCGTAGTCCTTGCTGTTGATCGCGATACCATCCATGGCGACGCGGTCAAAGGGCGGGAACGGCCGATCTGACGTGATGCTCTCGCGTAGAACGCGTCCCGCCGCATCCGCCAAGGGCACGGCTTCATCGCCGAGCAGGGGAACATGGTCTCGAATGGTGGCTTCGGCTTCGGCTACGCTGATCATGGTGTCATTAGCCTTCTGCGATTTCGGGGCGCGCAAATTTTAACTTCGTTATGATGACGTAGGCGGCTGCACCGGCCACAACAAGCAGGCCAATGCCCAGTAAAGGCCTGTAGACGAGCCATGCAATGGCGATGACTGTGAAACTATCTGCAGCCATAGGGCCTCGCTATGATTGGCGTGGTTAGACGCGTAAAACGCCGATGTATTTGATGACCATTCGTCGCATTCAACAAAGCACAAGCGGCCAGAGGCTGCAACGACGAAGTGCCGGTGATTGGACTAGGAGGGGATTTCGACGGGTTTCCCAAGGCGGGCACTCTTGTAGATCGCGTCTAGCAGCTCCATGACAATCAATCCCTGCTCGCCGCATGCCATGTGTGGCTGACCCTTGCGGATGGCATTTACGAAATGTGTCATCGCGTTTGCGTCGTGACGCGCGGGAGCCTTGGGCTTGATGTCGACGGGTTTGCCGCGGCGCTCAACAATGAGATCGGCATCGAATTCGTAATTGCCGTTCAGGTTGTATTGCACGAGCCCGCCATCGGTGCCGAGAAGACGTGTCTGCATCATTTCGTTTTCTTTGATATTGCCGGCCCACGACGCTTCCACCTCCAAGGTGGCGCCGTTGTCGAATTTGATCAAGGCGACAGCGAAATCTTCGACGTCGAAATGCTTCTTTTCCTTTTTGGCCAATTTTGAAGCGATGTGGTCATAGGTGGAAGCAAGCACCCATTTGGGTTTGGGGTATCCCATCAACCACAGGGCCAAATCCAGCCGATGCACGCCGAGATCGATCATGGGGCCGCCGCCTGCAAGTGCTTTGGTGCCAAACCATCCGCCAAATCCGGGTAAACCCCGTCGCCTTTGCCATATGGTGCGCCCGAAGTAGATGTCGCCGAGTGCGCCACGGTCGACTTCACGTTTAAGCGCCGCCGACGCCTGACTGAAACGATACGAAAAATTGATCATGATGCGGCGATCCATGTCGCGCGCGACATCCAGCATCTGACGTGCTTCTTTCGCATTCATGGCCATCGGTTTTTCACAGAGGACATGCGCGCCGGACTTGAGCGCGGCAATGGTTAGCGGTTTGTGAAATTTGTTTGGCGTTGCGATGGAGACGATGTCCAGCGCTTCCTTGCGAATCATGGCCTTCGCGTCGGTGTAGCGCATGGGCACCTTGTGCTCGTCACCCAAGGTTTTCAGGCGCGCTTCATCGATATCGGCAATGGCGACAACTTCCGCATGGCGATGTTCGTTGAATGCGGCGATGTGCCCGCGTCCGATGCCGAGGCCGACGACCCCGACGCGTAGTTTGGGTGATGCCATTATTGTGTGCCTTTTTTCTTATTGTAAATGCCTGAGCTACGCGAAAGCATCAGGGCTAATTATTCCGCTGGCCACAGGGGTAACTGGACCCGTCATGGTGGCGCAAAAGTCTGGCGTAAAGGATATGCTCAGTGTGCCGCCCGGCATGTGTACCGTAATCGCCGAATCACACAGTCCCAGTTTGTGGGCAACGGCGGCGGCGGCGGTGCTGCTGCTGCCGGAGGCCAGCGTGTATCCGGCGCCACGTTCCCATATCTGAATCGAGATGTTTGCACGATCAATGACCTGCAAGAGTTGCACGTTGATGCGATTGGGGAACTGCGCATGCGTTTCGATGTGTGGCCCGAATCGCAGCGCGTCGGCTTCGCTGATTTGCTCACGCAGGACAACGCAATGCGGATTACCGACACTTGCACAGCACATGGTGAGGGATTCGCCGTCGATGACCAGTGTTTCGTTGAGTACGTCGCGCGTCTCGCCGGCGACAGGGATTTTGGAGCTGTCGAAGGTGACGTGGCCCATTTCGACGGTCACATCTTCGCCCTGACCATGCACTTCAGATTGAACATTGCCGCCCAATGTTTCAATGGTGAAGGGTTCGTTCGTGACGCGATTTGTGTCGAATAGATAGCGGGAGAAAATACGCAGCCCGTTGCCGCTCTTTTCTGCCTCACTGCCGTCGGGGTTAAAGATCTTAAGACCAAAATCACACGTCTCCGAGGGTAGGGGGCCGAGCAAAATGCCGTCTGAGCCGACACCGTAATTGCGATGACAGATGCGTATGATTTGCGCCTCGCTAGGCAGGCCGTCGAAAGCATCCGCTTCCATGACGAGATAATCGTTGCCCAGTCCGTGGTATTTTAAAAATTGCATGCTGGTTACTCCTTTCGACAGGGATGATTAGTTGGTCCGTCCGCCGCCCGGGTTGGGCAACGCTTTTTCCCATTCGGTCATGAATGACTGCGATTGTTGTGAAGAATGCAGGAAGGCGAAGCGGGCGACCTGCCGGCCGACGTCGAGGACACGTTCCTTCAAGGGGGTGTTCGTCATGGATCCATCGTCGTCAAAATGTGTATAGGCATCTGAGACCGAGGCTTGGTGCGGGACGACCCATGCGTGCAGCGCTCGCCCGATATTGCGTAAGCTATTGAGGGCGTCGACCGCCCCGAGGGCACCGCCGGAGACGCCGACAAGGCCGAGCATCTTGCCTTCGAATTGGTCAAAGCCCATCAGGTCGATGGCGTTTTTCAGCACCCCAGCATAGCTGCCGTGATATTCAGGCGTGGCAACAATCAGGCCGTGTGCCTTAGAGACGTCCTTGCGCAGGCGAAACACGTCTTGCGGATAGTCTGTCTGATTGTCTTTTCCACTACAGAACGGGAGATCATAGGCGCGCAGATCGATCAACTGGGTCGTTGCTCCCATTTCCTGGGCGCCCTGAAGGGCCACATTGAGCGCGCGACGCGTGAAACTATCGTCTCGAATGCTGCCGCATAAGCCCACAACGTGGATGGACTCCGTTGGTGTTTCGTTCATTCTGTGGGCCTTTTGTTGGATCAATTTGGTTCTTGTCGACGGGCCGTAACATAGCCCGAGGTGATGCCGGATGCCAATCAGGAATATTCACAATCTTGACCAACGAACCGTTAGGAAGATAAGGTTACGGTTTGCACAACGACGCAAGGAGATTATGTGACACAAAAACAAAAAATACTGCAAAAGAAATCATTAGAATACAATCAAATTTATTTTTTTTATAAAAATCAAAAAAACCTACAAAACAGGTAAAAAGAATTGGGGCATAAATAAAAAGCCCAGCTCCGGGGCTAAATAACA
>JAPKCZ010000175.1 GCA_028822745.1 Kiritimatiellia bacterium
AGGCGTAGTGGGTGGATTCGGGGTCTTGGGGTTTGGTGGAGAACCAGTGGGTGAATTGGGGGCCGGTTTGGGTAAGGGATTGGCCGAAGGGGGTGTATTCGCGGGTGGCGACGGGGGTGCCGTTGGTGGTGAGGTATGCCGTTATGTTGCCGTTACCGTCGTAGGCGCAGTGGTAGAGGTTTGTCGCCTGAGAAACGGCGAGCAGACCCCCTACCCCTCCGGCGCCGGAGAAGGTGCCACTGAGATCCTGTCCCCAGAAGTAGAAGAGGACGTTCTTCGTTTCAGGTTCTTCGTTCTGCGTTGTTGTTTCGGCGATGATGCTCCAGCCGTTGTAGAGGTATGTGATCTGGTTAGTGCTGCCGTGGGACGGGTTGATAACGGTCTTGCGAACGCGGCGGCCCAGGTAGTCGTAGGCAAAGGTGAGGCTGAGGCGATGCTCAGGCGGAAGAACGCTGATACTGGTCATGTTGGTGAGGCGATTCTCGGCGTTCCAGGAGTAGGTCCAGAGGCCGTCTGAGAGTAGGTTTCCGTCGGCGTCGTAGGTGTAGGTTTCGGGGGTCTGCGGGAGGGTTGCGCTGCGGGTTTCGGTGCGGGTAAGAAGATTTGTGACGCCGGATTCGATGCGCTTGGACAGGGCGACGATGGTGATGTTGGTTAAGACAGCGATGTCCTGCGCATTGTTCACGGGCAGGGCGGCCCAGAAGTGTTGGCTTGTACGATTGGCAAGGATGGACAATGCGTTGTCTGGCTCTGACACCGTAACGCGCAAGGCATTGCTGACGGTGCCGGACACGAAGAGTTCGCCGGGCACGCTGCGCTGCTCGTATTGGTTTAAGGCGTTGGCGATGTACTCACTTTTTTGGGTTTGAAGCCCGCGCTGATTTTGAGTTTCGACTCGATTGCCGATACGGTCGTAGTCATATTCGAATTGGCGTCCCCCCATCGGGGTGCCGTCGGGCTGTTTGACTTTGCCGGACACGAGCTGCCCCAAATCATCATAGTCATAGTCCCAGTATCGACCATCCGCCAAGGTCTGACGTGTGCGCTGGTTGGCGGCGTTGAGCGTGTACGCGCTTTGCTCGACAAGGCCGGCTGCGTTGCGGTTCTGGATGGACGCCACTCGGCCCAACGCATCATAGGTACGAGCGACGTGATATCCCGAGCCGAGATAGGCGGTGTTCGTTAGACTGACAGCATCGGCCCCGTAGGTGTAGGCAACAGACAGACCGGGCGAAGCGACGCTGGCAAGGCGACCGGCGCGGTCGTAGCCATAGTCGATCGTGGCCAAATGGCTCAGGTTCGAGTGCAAGAGATACCCAGTATAGCGACCAAAGGCGTCGTAGTGTCGTTGCAAGGCGACGCCTGAGTGTTGCGGCGCGGACTCCTGGCCGATGCTGCCGTCAACGTTGTAAGAACGCTCATGTTGACCAATGCCGTCGCGTACGCCGATCGGCCGCCCCAGTCGGTCATAGGTGTAGCTGACGGACGGGGTGCCATCTGAATAGCTCGTATTGGTCAACGTGCCACTGCTGTCATATTGATAGGACGTCACCACGCCACGCGCCCAGTGACGCTGCGTGATGTTGCCATCGGGTCTGTACACGAAACGATTTGTACTGCCGTCGGCGAATTCCTTTGCGCTCATGAATCCACGCGCCGGGTCGTAGTGCCAGCGTGTCACATCCGGCGCGCCGCTGAAGCCCGCGCGGAATGTTGACAGGCTTTGCATGCGCCCGAGCGCATCGTAGGTGTAGCGCACCGGATAGGTGCGTGCACCGCTTTGCTCGATGATTTGCCCTCGCGCATTGTAGACGCGCTGCACGACGCCCCCATCTGGATACACCACCTGAAGCGGTCGGCCCATGGGGTCGAAGCTAACACTTGTCGATTGCGAGAGTTGTCCGGCGTTGACCGTGGTGTTTGTGATTTGTCCTGCCGCATCATAGCGGTAGCGGATCAAGCGGCGTGACCCGTCGGGCGACGCTTCATCCAGAACGGCAAGACGATTGAAGGCGTCGTAAGATCTTAAACGTTGCGTCAATGTGACGCCGTCGGCGTCCCGAGCTTCTGTGCTCAGTAGAAGCCCGTTGGTGTAGACTTGAATAAGCTGTGTACCATCGGGCCGGGTGGTCGTCTCCGTACGGCGTTGCGTTGCCGGGTCTCGTACGACGCGGAAATGATTGGTGCGCCCAAAGGAAATACTCCAGATGTCGTTACCATCCGCCGCTGCCAGCGACGTGGAAATCGTTCGCGGCGACGCCGAGCCGAAATCAGGATAGACAAAAGCCTCCGATCTTAGCACGGCTTTGCCGTTGGCGATTTCGACGCGTTGATGCGAGCCGGAGACTCGGTCGTTTCCAGCCAGATCAATGCTGCCGTTGTCGTTTAGGTCGAGGGCACTCAGAACGGGTTGCGAGCGGTCGTCGTATTGGATCAGTTGTGCGCTAAGCCCGGCCTGCGACCGACGGACCTCACGCCCAAACGCGTCGAATTCGACGGAGACCTGATGTCCATCAGGAGCGACGGTGTTCGTGGCATTCCCCAACGCATCGAAGCTGCTTTGGACCCATTGTGTGGCCAGCGTATTTGTCCCGGCGTAGATGCGAGTCCAAGTGCTGCCGCTTGCCGTGACGCCATGGTCATAAAAAACCGGACTGACAGCCGAGCCCGAGATCCGTTTGACTTGTCCATCACGGTAATACTCCGTGATCTGGCTTTCACCATCGGGCAGGAGAACGCTTTCGCGTCGCCCGCTCAAGGGTGTATTCGTTACCGCGAAGTGCGTCGCGAATCCGAGTGCGTTGCTGGTGGTGATGAGCCGTCCGGCCTTGTCAAATGTCGACGACGTTGCAATGTCTGTCTGGCCGGGAGCGGAGGTACGCGTTTCGATAACCTTTCCGCGCGAATCGTATTTGAGGGTGCTTGTCACGCCTGCACGCGTTATTGACTCGAGTTGTTTGAGCGCCGTATGCGTCTGATCGGATTCCAGCCCGTCGGCGTTCCGCACATGCTCGAGACCGCAGCAGCCGTAGGTGAAATGGGATGCTGTGCCGGCCAGTGCATTTGAGCTTATCAAGGTTCGGCCAAACACATCGTAGGTATATCGCTGATCTGAAATCGTCAATCCGCTGGCGACATCCATGCTTTCGAGAGATATGGCCTGCCCGGCTTTGTTTATGACGGAAATCTTGCGTATTCCATTCGTAATATTGTTTAGGGCGCCCGCGCCTCTTTCTTCAATGCGCGTGAGCTCTTTGAGGGCGGCATCGTAGAAATAGTCAATTGCCGTAAATGTCCCGTCCTCATGCTCAACGGATGCTGGGCGGCCCAAGTGCTCGCCACTACTAACGGAACGTGCAATTCGGCATAGGTTGCGCGGGTCATCGTAGGCGGCGCCAGGGGCACGGACTTGTTTCACGATATGACTGTCTGTCGTATAGACGTGATAAGTCCGAGAGATCTCCTGACCGAGCAGGGTTTCGATGATCATGCGTGGACGCCGATCATTGAAGCGCTGCACATCATCGCCCACAGGATAGTTGTGTGACGCAAGCTGCGTGTCGCCTGCGTAGTGCAGAATCGTCGCGCGACACTGACTAACCGACGAGGTTGAAGGCGCATCCAGAAAACCGCGCACGATGAGCGTTTCGCGACCTTCCGCGTCGTATTGAAATCGCGTCCAGTCGCCATATGGGCCCTGCGTCAGATACGGGCGGCTATAATTATTGGTATCGGTAGGGTCATCGTAGTATTCGAAATAGGATGCGAGTGGATCAGCGCCGTCTGGGCCCACTTGGCGCTCAATGAGTTCCTCACCCCAATCGAACGTTCTGTTAACCTCATCCACTCGACTCAGGTGCTCAGCGAGCGAGTCGGGATCGGTGATATCCGTCGTCGACCGCACGCTGACCTTCTTTATGTAGTCGTAACTACGCTCGACCAACTTTTTGAGCACGGGCAACGCGGCTCGGCCCTGGCGAGCGAACGCTATGCTGTTCTTCTTTCCCTCAATGATGAGACGCTCAAGTTGTTGATCATTTTCGTCCGTCGCGGTGAAGGCGCGGTCGGGTCCAACCGTGATTTTTCCAGTAATATTGTTGTCGGCGTCGCGATACGTCACAGACTCGACAAGCGCGCCCGAGTAAATGGGCCTCACCCTGTGATAGCGGGGGCTATACACATTCTCGGCGCGGGTGATCTGTCCACGTGGGCGCGTCACGGTTAAGCCCCCGACGGCGGTGCGAGTACTGTTTCGGTCAAAGACGAGGCTCCGTTCCTGGCTGTCTTGGGTGGCCCGCACCTCCGAAATGAGTCCGGCTCCGTTAAAAACGTGCACCACATTGTCGGCCCCAGGGAAGTAGAGCTCATATTGTCCATTTACTTTACCAATACGGTATTGCTGGCGTGTCCCCACGGGCTCACCCGTTTTTCCGCCTTTCATGGTAAAGAGGACTTGTCTCCCAGTGGGGCGGGTTACGAGCACAAATTCGTACTTTCCACCTGCATCGACGTATGTGCTGAGCGCCGTATCAATGCTCAACATCTGACGCGGGGCGCCATCGACGTAAAACTCGGTCAAATAGGCCTCGACCGTAAGACCGCCTGCCACGTTAGGGCTTGAGGCCCCGAGCGGGACTGTCATTTGGGGTGATGCACCGTCAATATTTGCTGATGGAAGTGGGACGCATTGGGCGGCACAACCACAGTCCTCCAAATTCACCAGCCCGTCTTCGTCACTATCGGTCACGGCGTCGATGGCAAGGTCACCATCGTAGAGATCGGTCCACTCGATCAAGGCGGCGGCATACGTCACTTCGTAACCGAGCGAGGTTGTTGACTGGTCAGGATGCACAACTGGCTGGGCACACCACGGGAGAGCAGCACCTCGACTGGGATCGCCCAGAAGCTCAGATACGGCCACGCTTCCCGACGCGTCCGACGCCTCGCCCCATTCAGTCCACATTGAATTTTCAATGGGTTGGTTGCCGATATTCTCGAACTCCGCCACTCTGATGGCCCCGTAGGAAAGCGGGGACGCGCGGGACCAATTATAGAAGCTGATTGTTTTGGGCCGGGTGCTGATTTTCTCGACCACGAAATAGGCGGCGGTCGAGTACATTAATCCCCTGTATCCGCCGGGCAAGAGACGGGTATCCCAGCGCCCAGACGTAAACCGCCTTGGTCCGCGCTCCGACTGTTGCGCCGCTGCCGAGAAATAATTGGCTTGGGAGGCGGTCCGAGCCGAGCTCCAACCGTTGCGGTTACCGCCGCCCCTACCGATGTAGGTATTCGACTCGCCTTCGGAAGACCAGCGTGCGTCCAGCGTTCGCGGCGGCGTTCCGCCGCCGCGAACGGAGTAGCGCATCTTGTTCAGCGTTTCGTAAATTGATTTCAACTGCACGCTTAACACGGGCAGCGCATTGTAGTTGCCCTGAAA
>JAPKCZ010000176.1 GCA_028822745.1 Kiritimatiellia bacterium
CTGAATTATCGCCTCGGGCAGGCCGGATACAACGATCAGTCGCCACTGTTCACGGATGAGGCTATTCAGATGATCTGGGAGCATACGCAGGGATATCCGCGAAAGTTATCACTTTTTTGCCACAATTCGCTCGAACAATTGGTTATGCATGACACCATGGTCGTTGATGCGCATTTGGTTCGTGGGTTGATTGAAGAAGACTTGCGTCCGTTTGGGGCTAGTAGCGATGATTTGGATGAGCAAGTAACTGTTGCCTTGTAAACCCAAATTTAGTACCAACTAGGCCTTCGTGGCTCAGGCCTATGTGTAGATTTGGGTCCTAATCAAGAATCCGTTGCATTCGTGCAGCGGGTTGACAGGTTTTATATGTCTGATGAAACAGAAGAAGGTTTGTCGCCCGAAGAACGCCTCTTAAAGGTGATTCAAGGCAAGGGCGCGAAGTCGGGTGTTGCCGCAAAAGTGCCTTCTGCACCTGTGATTGCGAACACGTCAAGCGATCCTGTTAAGCCCAAGAGCCCTCCGCGGTTGCGACCGAAGCCAGCGGCTGTCCGGCCCGCCTCGGAGACGCCGCCCGCCGCCGCAGAAGCAACTCGGCCGCCTGCGGCACCCATAAAAGCACAGGAACCTGTGAAGGAATCCGCAAAGCAACCTGAAAAGAAACCTGCGAAAGTGGCTCCAACACTCAAGAAATCGGCCCCGGCCCCCGCCAAGGCGGCACCGACCTTTGCTGATGGCCCTGCCACTCTTGCCGTGCAGGACGCCGCGACGTTGGGCGAAGGCGCGCCCGTTCTTTTCGCCGACCAAAGCGTTGGCGTAGATTTGGTAGAGGAAGAGCCTGTTGCCATTGAAACCGTCAAGGAGTCTCGTGTTTTTGGCATTTCGGTCGTTAATAAATGTGTCGCCGCTCTAGTGATGTTCACGATTGTTGTGATTTTGGCTTATGAAATTATTTCCGCGTTTTATGTGCCGGCCAATCCAAATGCCGTGCTCGGGGAAGCCTCCCTGCCACCTCTGGACCAATTAAATGAGGGCGAAGGGCTGCCTGACATAAAGGACCTTCTGGCGAGCTTTCGCGATCGCGGTTTCTTGATCCAAAACGTTGACAAAGCGCCCGTCGTACGGCCTGATGTCCCGGATTCCCGTATCTCATTGAAACTCTATGTGCAGAAAAATATTGTCATTTTAGGTCTATCGCGTCCAGGAGAGGAAAACGTGCTGGAAGCGATTTTGATGGACCGATCGGGCCCAAAAATGCACATTGTGCGCGCAGGGGATAAAATTTCGCTGATTGGCGGCGTTCTGAAGATCGAGCGAATCAGCAGCGATGCGGTCATCGGGCATGATGGTGTCGAAGAGATTTTTATTGGAAAAAAGAAGGCTTGAAGTAGGAATGATTCGTAGCGCAGGAAAAACCAATATGTCAGACCCTCACACCTTGTCGGGACTTCTGTCACGCATCTGCGTAGCGGTAACCCTTTTCTCGTTTAGCGCGATCGGCGCTTTCGCACAGAGCGATCCTTCCATTGCCTCGTCACTCAACGACCCGTCGGAAAGCGCGGAGGTGGTTGCTACCGGCAGCAACCTGCGTCTGACGACCAAGCGTCTGACCGATTACGACATCCCCGGGTTGAAAAACAAGGTGCTTGAGTTGAAGTCCGTGGAACCCTTTCCTGTCATCCTGCTCATCGATTACCTGGCGGAGATCGCAGAGCTTAAAAACATCGTTATGGGTAGCGGTCTTGAAGGCATGAACATGAATATGCGCTTCGAGAATGTTGAAGTGGGCGACGCGCTTGAGGTCGTTTTCTCGGTTCATAAACTCGCTTATGAGGTTCACGGTGGCATCATTTCTGTGATGACGGATGAGGCCTACCGCGAAAAGCACGGCGTCAGTTTCTACGACAACAAACAAGTACGCATCGTTGAACTTAAATATGCGGATGCCACGCGTGTCGCCGGTATGCTCGGCAGCATAAAAAGTGATATTGGGACCGTGGTTGCAGACCCGTTAACGGGCACCTTGATTCTGGTCGACACGGCCGAAAAAATTCTCGAGATGCGCGCTGTTGTTAAAAAGGCCGACATCAAAACCATTGAACGACAGTTGCCCACAGAAACGCGGACGATTCGATTGCAGTATGCTTCGGTCGATGACATTGAACCACAGATTCAGGCCATCCTCACCCCCGAGGTCGGCAAGCTGCACGCTGATATCCGTACGCGCACCATGATCGTCACCGATTTGCCGCACAAAATGAAGCAAATCCAAAGTCTCGTGGCGCTGTTTGACGAGGCGCCCAAGCAGGTCTTTATTGAGGCCAAGATTCTAGAGGTGACCTTGTCGGACGAATATCAACTTGGCATCAACTGGACGGCCATCTTTAATGGCATTGATCCGCGGTACCGCCTTGATGCTGCGGTGCGACGCCCAATTCTTGGCGAGGACAACCCCGGGATTGGCTCATTCGGGTATCAAACGATCATCAGCGAGGCCGGTCAATTGACGGCGGTCATTGAAGCGCTTGAATCCGTCGGCGAAACAAAAATACTTCAAAACCCGCATGTCGCCGTGTTGGATGGTGAAGAGGCGACGGTTCGCGTTGTCCAGGATTTACCTTATGCCGAAACGTCGGCTGAGATTACGGGCTCGGACACGAACTTCGTTGGCGAAGAAATCGTGTTCTTGGAGGTTGGTGTTAGTCTGACCGTGACACCACACATTACGGATGACGGACACATCCGCATGGAATTGCTGCCGGAGATCAGTTCCGGATCGTATGATTACCAGGCGTTCCGCCAAATTCCCGTTGTTTCTAAAACGTTCACAGAAACGGTTGTGAATGTTAAGGATGGGGAATCGATCATCATCGCGGGCATGATTGAGAACGGATCACGCAACGTGACACAGTCGGTGCCGTTTCTCGGTCGAATACCATTGCTCGGGTTTCTGTTCGGGTCGACCGCCGAGGAAACGACCACGCGAGAGGTTGTTGTTTTTGTCACGCCGCGAATCATGAAAGGCGACAAACCATTGTTGCGATTACGCGACACGAAAAAACGTCCAAAGCCGCTTCGCGTTGCATCCGATGGCAAGTCCTCTACCAAAAAGTTTAAACCTATTCGTTAATTGGCCCGCCGGTCCGCATCCATCCTGACCCGCGGCCAGCATGAAAAGAAACGTCCTCATCATGAATACAGTAACAAGCAACATTGCAAGACGTTCCTTTTTTCTGATTGTGTTTATGCTGTCTCTCGTTGTGTTGCAAACACGCGCTCAAGAAGATCTGCCAATCGAAATATCTGAAGATGATTTGCTTGAGGAAATGGACATTTCCGTAGACGACCTGAACGTTGACGATCTCATTCCCGAGCCTGAAGCTCCCGCGGTGCTGTCGATCAATGACGACCCTGCCGACCTCAAAAATGCAACATTGTTCCTGGAAGAGCCCGAAGAAAGCGACGTTTGGACGGGCGATGAGGATGACATGGCGACGATTGACGATGCCACCAATCTTGGTCCAGGTGCACCGCCTAAAAAACCGGGTGGTGGAATTGACGTGACGGCCTATGCGGACCTGCTCGGGGAAAACATAGATTTGCGTAAGGATATGAATGCCTTCGCCGAAGAAAGCCGAATGTTGTCACAAGAAATTGTGGGCCTAAAGAAGCTCGCGAAATCGAGCGATGATCAACTCGCCGAGTCGATTCGTGTCATACAAGACCTGAAACGCGAACAAGGGCCTGCTAAGGCCGGTTCGACGCCTGCTGTACCTGCCCCGTCTGATGGCAAGGAACTTGAGGCCGCACGGCGTGCCCTGACGGAGGCTCTCGAAAAAGCGTCAATGCTGGAAAATGAGTTTGCGGCACTCTCTGCCGCAAATGAACGCCTTAAGAAACAGGTCAGTACGGCCGCGACAGGGGCTGGCGGCACGCCAGGGCCTGCGGTGTCCGGCGTGGCTGGGCCCAAGCCCGGCTCGGATCTTTATCAGGCCATGGAGCAGGAATCCTTTAAGCTCAAGGACCAGGTAAAGGCCGTCGAAACTGAGCGTGACGCGCTTGCGCAAAAAGTTGCGGCACTGGAAGCGGAAAAAACAACGTTGGTGGAAACCGGAGAAGGCGCGGCTGCTCGCGAACAAGCCCTGCGCACGGAAGTTGCAGAAGCGTTGAGCGGGCAGGAAGCGTACCAAACGTCGATGGCGAACATGCTTGAAAAGGTGCCAAGTCTGGAGCAAGAGCTCGCGCAGATGAAAAGCGCCGGTGATTCGAAGGACGTGACGATCCGGAGTAAAGAACGTGAATTGAAGACGTTGCGGCAGGAGCTCGAACGCCGCGAGTTACGCATTATCAAAGCCGAGCGCATGGCCGAACTGCTCGAAAAAACACGTACGGATGTACGCAAGGCCAGCGAAAACGAAAAGCGGGATATGCATTTTAATATGGCCGTCGTTTACGTGAAGGAAGCCAATTACCGTGCCGCCGAGAAAGAATATTTGCATGCACTGCGCATTGATCCCACCGACGCAGACACGCACTACAACCTCGCCATTCTTTATGACGACCACATGGTCGATCCTCGCCGAGCAGCGCGCCACTATCGGTCCTACCTCAAGCTGGCACCCAATTCTGAAGATGTGGACCGTGTAAAGACCTGGCTGGTCGCTCTTGAAATTCGCCATTGAGCGGACGACGTCACGTGCTGACCTGAATGCTGCTACTTTAACGGGTTCCACCGCCGAAATCTAAAATCATTTACAGAAGGTCGCAAAGAACGGATCCTCCTACGCGCTTCGCTGGCTACGGCTGACAAGAAGGCTCAACCACTGCTCCCGGCGGAGCCCACCGGACTCCACGCGGAATAGCAGGGACTTGGTTAAGCGCTCCAACATTGGAGCCCAGCGCGCTCAGCTGGTTCTTTCCCCTGCCTGCGGCAGGACAAGCTTTGTGTCCTTTGCGACCTTCTGTTAAATTCTTAAGAGCGTGTGGGACCATGCTGCGGGTTCTTGATGATGCGCCTCATGAAGGAGTTTTTTGTGGTTAAAGCGCGGTTGCCGCTCATTGTCGTGGTTCTTGTCGTCATGCCGACGGCGATCCTCAGTATCATCGCTGCACGCAGTCTCAAGGCCGACGAACTCATGGTCAAGGGACAGCAACGGTTAACGGCAGAAACGGCTGTGGCCGTCGCAACCGATCAGGTCGCTGCGCGCCTTGCGAATCTTCTGGAAAATATATCTGGCGGAATGCGTGAATGCTTGGCGGGTGGTGGCGAGATTGAGCGCATTCGTACGACGGCGAAGCGCTTGCGGGACTCGCGCAAGATGGTCGATGCCGTCTATCTTTATATGGATCCTTGGGGTTTCGTTTGGCCCGAGAAGGCCGATGCGTTCTCGGTCGGCGTTATCGCGCCGGAAGGGGCTCAGCGCAT